>JAGXSK010000001.1 GCA_018333845.1 Clostridia bacterium
CTAAATCGCAAGGCTTTAGAACTGGGTGCTAATGAAATACAAAAAGCAAAAAAAATCTCTACTCTTTGACCAAAAACGACAATTATTTTAAATTCCATGTATTATAATTACTATAGCAATGAAGCAATTAACATGGAACATACAAGGTGGTATTAATTTGGTCAAGATATTAATAATGGAAGATGAAATTAATATAGCATTTGTACTCAAGACTTTTTTGACGGAAGTTGGTTATGATGTAACAATTGCAGAAAATGGTGTCAATGGATTAAAGCTCTTGCAGTCTAGCCCCTTGCCGGACATTATTTTATTAGACCTTAATATGCCAGGCATGAGCGGCCGTGCTGTGGCGGAAAGGCTTTATTTAGATGACAGGTTAACAAAGGTGCCAGTTGTTATTGTATCAGGGTCATCACCTGCTTCATCAGATTTTCCGCCTGAAGAAATCTATGATGCTTATATTGCCAAGCCCTTTGAATTGTCTGAAGTGTTAGAGGTAGTTGAGAGGTTTACTGATCTTAACCGGCAAAAGGAAAATGCAGTGTAAATACAAAAGGAGCCCAGATGGCTCCTTTTATGCGACTCATGTGTTATTGTCTGTCTCTAGTTTCTGGAACTGTTGTTGCAGGAGAGTGCCAGCAATACTCTTTCGGCATTTAAAGGCAAGGTGTTAAAGTTTGTTCCCAGGGCATCATTAATTGCATTTACCACAGCAGGGGCTACTGCACCTGCAGCTATTTCAGCTATTCCCTTGGCACCCCAGGGGCCATGAATTTCTCCCTTTTCAATCAAAACCTTTTTTATTTCAGGCATTTCAGAGGCCCTGAAGGGAAAGTAATTGCTGAAGCTGGGATTTTTGCATCTGCCATCTGGAGTGTATTCTAGTTCCTCGCTAAGGGCAAATCCAAGGCCCATGCCTACTCCACCCTGAATTTGTCCTTCTACCAGCATTGTATTAATGGCCCTGCCCACATCATTGGCTGATACTAGTCTAAGGACATCAACATGGCCCGTCCTGGTATCCACCCTAACCTCTGCAAAGTTTACGGCATAAGAAGCTGGGTTTGCCTGGGCTGCATGGCTGTAGTAGGCAAGCAGCTCCTTGTTTTTCTTAAGACAATACATGACCACCTGCCCGTAGGTAACAGCTTTTTCCTTGTTCCTTAGAGATTTGATAACACTTTTTGCCGCTTCCAATTCTTTTACAGGTTCATTTAACATATTAGCAGCTTCTTCTAAAAGCATGAGTCTCATTTTTTCTGCCACACCCTTGGCAGCACTGCCTCCAATATAGGCAGTTCGTGTTGCCTGGGTACCCACATCATATGAGCTTCTCTCGGTGTCACATTCCAGTACAATCACCTTGGACATGTCAATATCCAAGACTTCGGCTACAATCTGGGTTAGCATTGTCTTTGTCCCTACTCCTCCAAGATCATGGAGTCCTGTATTTAAAAGGGCCTCACCCAGCTCATTAATTCTTAAGGTCATTGCTGCAAAATCCTGGTGATATCCAAAGCAGCCATTTGTATGGGCGCAGCAGCCTACACCAACTCCATATTTGAAGCGCCAATCATTTTTAGATTTAACGTTTTTGCATTTTTCCCATTCAAAGACCTTTGCACCTTCAGTCAGGCATTCACTTATTCCTATATTACCTAGAGTATGGCCTGTAAGGGGATCGTTATCATGGGGCTTCATTACATGTTTGAGCCTAAATTCTACCTGGTCAATGCCTAAAGCCCTTGCAATGTTTGCCATGTGAGTATCCAGGGCAGCAAAAATTTCTGCTGTGCCAAAACCCCTGAAACTTCCAGATACAGCTGTATTAGTATGAACCAGATTGCCCGTGTAGCTAAGGTTGGGGATTTTGTATAGTTTTTTAAGCTTGTTGCCCATTGACTTGGGAATCCACGCCGAGATACTGGTATAAGCACCTGCATCAGCTATTACCTGGACATCCATGGCAGTAATGGTGCCGTCGGTCTTCACTCCAGTTTTTATTTTGGTTTTAACCCTTGTGCGACACCTGGTGCCAATCATGGTTTCATATCTATCCAGGTGAAGCTTGACTGTTCCCCTGGTTTCCCTGGCGAGAAAGGCAACCAGAGGTTCAAGAATAGCTTCCAAATGCAGTCCGAAGGAGCCTCCCCCATCCACCTTTATGACCCTGATATTATTTAAAGGAATATTCAAGGCATGGGAAACAGTATAACGAACCATCCAGCAGTTCTGGGTATTTGTTTGAATTGTAACTTTATCACTAGAGTCCCAAAGGGCAATTACACAGTTGGTTTCCATTGTACAATGGTGCGTCTTTGGAGATTCAAAACTGTGGGTAAAAATGTGTTCTGCCTCTTTAAAGCCCTGGGACGGATCTCCTATTACATAATTGTATTCAGGAATGGGCTCCTGTACATGATGCTCTTTACTATTTAACGCCTCTTCCATATCTATAACTGCAGGCAATTCTTCATAATCTACCTCTATCAGGTCTAACGCCTTTTGTGCTGTAGCTATATCATCTGCAACAACAGCCGCAACCCAATCCCCAACATGCTTTACTACTTTAGAAAAAATAGTTTCATTTCTAGGAGAATAGTCATCATCATACTCAATAATAGAGCTGTTATAGGGTATATTAGGGGAATTTAAGCATGTAAAAATCCCCTTGACCCCAGAAAGATTCTGGGCCTTGCTTGTATCTATTTTCTTTATGATTCCGTGGGGAATAGGACTTAGCAGGAGCCTTGCGTGGAGCATCTTATGGACTTTTTTATCACTATTGTACAGGAGTTGACCTGTTGCCTTTTGGGCAGCTTCTTTAAGCGGAAATGGCTTTCCAATATATTTTAAATCCTTACTCATATTTTTTAGCACCCCCTGTTTATTATGAATATATTAACCCAGAATGTATGTAACCTTCAATAGATTTGTTTAATATCTGCTTTTATAAAATCTTCTCTGGAATAGAATAACGGGGGAAGAAGCATGTTAAAATTAATCAAGGCAAAAATTAAAGGATATTGAGCATTTATATAGAAGAGGTTATTGATTAGACCAGGAGGTGAAGTGATGACTATTGAACAAAAAGCTAAAGAACTAGCTGAAGCAGTAAAAGAGACTGAAGAGTATAAGGACCTTAATTCAGCTCATGCTAGACTCAAGCTAGATGTAGCCGCACAGGATTTAATAACAAAGATTCAAAAACTACAAGAAGATGTCCACAGGGTTCAGATGGAAGGCCAGCCGGTTGACAATGCCAAGGTTGATGAAATTAAAGCGCTGCATGTCTCTGCAGGTCAAAATGAAACCATCAGCAAGCTTTTCAAAAGTCAAGAAAAATTCAATAATCTAATGCAGTCCATTAGTGAAAAAATAAGTCAGGAATTATACAAGTAGACCACGAAGGGAACAGATAAATTAATCTGTTCCCTTTTTTTAGCTTTACATCATGGATACTTTTTTATTATTTAGAAAGGAATCTACCCTATTAAGAGCTGCATAAATGTTATCTATGGAAGTAGCATAGGACAGTCTTATATAATTCCTGCCGTATATGCCAAAGGATCCACCATCCAGGACAGCAACTCCGGCTTTCTCCAATAACTCATGGGACAGCTCTGAACTTGTTCTTCCTGTGCCGCTAATATTGGGGAAAGCATAGAAGGCACCCTTTGGTTTATGACAGTAAAAGCCAGGTATGGAATTAAGTCCATTAACAAGGATTTCACGTCTTTTGGCAAACTCCCTTACCATTTTTTCTGTTTCATCCTGACAGTTTTGCAAGGCCTCAGCACCTGCTATTTGCACAAAGGGAGGAGTACAACTGTTGGAATTAATAACCAGACGAGTTATATGCTGGGCCAATTCCTGGGGCATTAACCCGTAACCTAATCTCCAACCAGTCATTGAAAAGGCTTTAGAAAATCCATCTACAACAACTGTTCTTTCCTTCATGCCAGGATAGGATACGATGGACTTGGGAACCTCCTCATAATATATTCTGCTATATACCTCATCAGATAAAACAAGGAGGTCATGCTCAATACACAAGCTGGATATTTCCTCAAGCTCCTTGTCTGTTAAGATGCCCCCTGTAGGATTATGGGGCGAATTAAGAATTAGCATTTTAGTTTTGGATGTTATCAGGCTGCGAAGTTTGTTAATATCTATGCTAAAATTATCGCCTATTTCTTCTATTTGAATGGGAACAGGAATTCCACCACAAAATCGAATTAGAGATTCATATATTGGAAAACCTGGATTGGGATAAATAACCTCATCACCTGGATTGACGCAGGCCATCATGGTAAAGGACAAAATAGGCTTGGCACCTGGTACAATAACCACTTCACCAGCATCGTAATTAACGTTTCTAAGCTTTCCACTGTAGTCTGCTATTACTTCCTGTACAGAAGCTAACCCTCCTGCCGGACAATACTTTGTCTGGCCTTGATGCATTGCCCTGGCAGCAGCACCTACTACCCGGGAAGGGGATGAAAAATCAGGCTCGCCAATCTCCATATGTATTACCTTGACACCCTGGCTTTCTAGTTTTCTGGCTTTTGCCAGCACTTCAAAGGCAGATTCAGTTCCCAGACCAGAAAGTCTATCAGCTAAAAATCTTTTCATTCTATATAACACCATCCTTGGTCGTAAAAATTATCACAATCTTCAACATGTTCTCCCTGGATATCCTAGTGTCCTCTCAGGGAGGACATTCATTTCAATTAAACATATTTTAGTGACAGTTAAGGGTTTTGTCAATAATAATAGTTAAAAAAAGAAAAATATAAAAAAAGAAAAATAATTTCTTTAAAAATTGCTTGGCAGCTTGTTCTTCCGGGCTAATTGGTATAGATTTAATATTGTTCATATTAATTTCCTATAATCTAGAAAGGCACCAGAATACATGCAGGATTTTAATCAAGGAAGTATATTTAAAAATTATATAACTTTCACCATACCGCTGCTCCTTGGCAATCTACTGCAAACAGGATACAGCATTGTTGATACTATTTTTCTCGGCAGGGTAGGGGCTGATGCCATAGCAGCTGTGTCCCTTAGCTTTGCTCTCCTGTTTGTACTATTTTCATTGAGCATGGGCCTTTCCATGGGAAGCACCACCCTGGTGGCCCAATATGCAGGAGCAAGGGACAAGGATCTGCTGAACAAGGCAGTAAAAAATTCCCTTGCTTTCTCATTGCTGCTGGGAGTGTTTTTTTCAATTGGGGCAGTCATTTTAAGCGGACCATTAATTAAATTAATGGGTGCGCCCAGGGAAATCGAGGCAGATGCCTTAATATACATGAGAATCTTTAGTGCTGGTATTATATTTATGTATTTTTTCTTTTTAATAAGTGCAATCTTAAGGGGATTGGGTGATTCTAAAACTCCTCTTAAATTCATGGCTGTTTCTACTATAATTAACATTATTCTAGATCCTATTCTTATATTTGGACTTGGGCCTGTTCCACGCCTTGAAGTTGCAGGGGCTGCTCTAGCAACTGTAATAGCAATGGCCTGTGCTGCCCTTTATGGCCTGTGGTATTTGAACAAAAAGCAGGAGTGTTTTGATTTGTCCTTTAAGGATTTTAAATTTGACAGTGAAATTATCAAGGACCTCTTGAGGCTGGGACTTCCAGCCGGGGTAGGGCAGACAATAAATGCCCTGGGGTCCACAGTTGTAGTTAGAGTGGTTACCTACTTTGGGCCAGTGCCCCTGGCAGTCTATGGGGTTGGTACCAAGGTGGATTCTTTAATAATGATGCCAGCAATGTCCATGTCCATAGCAGCTGCAGCCATGGTGGGACAAAACATTGGCGCAAATCAAATTGACAGGGCAAAAAAAACTGCTGTGGCTGGAATGCTCATGCTTGGATGTGTCCTGGTTGTCATGGCTGGACTTCTGGCTGTATTTCCCTTTTATGCAGTAAGGGTCTTTTCCAATGATCCGTCTGTATGGCAGCCGGGGATTGAATATATACGGATACTTGCAGTATCATATCCCTTCATGGCTGTAATAATGGTTCTGGGGGGTGCATTCAGGGGGGCGGGAGCGGCCATGGCTGCCATGGTTATTTCAATTGGTTCCCTGTGGGTGGTAAGGGTGCCCCTGGCAGTTTTTCTTGGTATAAATTTAAATCAAGGTCCTTCAGGCATCTGGTGGGCCGTTAGCTTGAGCTGGATACTGGGAGCTGTTGTAAGTTTAGTGTACTTTTTAAAGGGGAAATGGTATGCAAAGGGAATAGTAAAGCACAATATAGAAAGTAAATAGGGAATAGTTTTTCTATTCCCTAATTTAACAATTTATACAAATCAGAAGCCTCAATATCATACTTCCTGGATAAAGCCTGTATTATAATATCAGTAGTTATAATTCCATACTGATAATCCTCCTGAATTCTTTTTAAAAACTTAAAGGTTTCCTTTTCTCCTATGATTTCTTCTACCCTTATCCAAAAGTTAGCCCCTTTTAAATAAACAGCTTGTCTGTAAACAATGTCAGATGGAAAATCATGGATTTTTCTTACTATTGAAAAGCCTCGATAGTTATTTTCCATTATAGAAAAATACATTCTAAAAGCATCAGCAACAGGCAGTGCCTGTGCCTGGCAGTATTTATATGCCAAATAATTTGCCAGACCCTCATCAATCCAGCTTTCTCTAATCTGGTCATTTCCCACCAATCCGTACCACCACTGATGGGCCAGCTCATGGGCCAGGGTAAAGACATCTATTGTCTGTTGGTCATTGAAAAATATCATTCCAGAAAACTCCATACCCTTGAAATAATCCATTGGGACATCTGCCAGAACCAGAGTAGGATAGGGGTAGGGCCCGAGTTTTTTAGTATAAAAGCTAAAAATATCCACAGCATTTTCAACCAGGTCAGCCCTGTGCTCTCTGGAATAGTATATTATCTCTGGACCCCTGGGGACCCTTTGACTTGTCCTTGACAAATTTCCCATTATCAAAGAAAAATCCCTTACAGGTTTGGTTTCAAATTTATAATGATTGCCTGTTTGCACATGGGGATGGGGAGAAATAATATATTTGTCAGAGTAGAAATCCACATGAAATATTGAAGCTTCAAAAAAATAGGGATCTGCATGGGGAACCCATGAGAAACTTACCCAATTACCAGCTGCCCTTGGAGCTATAACTGGATGCCATAAAGTCAGGAGATAGGTATCATCATATTTTCCAAACCTTGTGAAGTTGCCCTTGAAATGTGTCTCAAAGGTAAGAGATATGATAGCAGTATCCCCTGGCATAAGTGTTTGCGGCAGGAGAATAATTATTTTGTCAGCATGATTATTAAAGGCCACGTTTTTATTGTTCATCTTTAATGAAGATACAATAATATTATTTTGCCCTGTCATGTTTGCTGGCAGATTAAGCTGGATGTTGTCCAGGGGTTCATCCCACTGGTTAATAAAGAATATATCCATATTGCCTGCCAAATACTCATCCTTATCTCTAATTTCCATATGATATATAGGAAATGAGCTGCGTTGGGGTGGCGTCTCAAATTCTGCTTCTGAATTAAAATGGAAGGAAAAGATGCTGCTGAAGTCCGTATGAGTTTGTGGAATGACATAAGAAAACCCAAGGGAGAGTATCATTAAGATAAATATTATAATACTGAGCTTTTTCATAAGTTTCACCTGTAATTTTATTTAACCTTACTTAACCTTATTGTTGCATTTTTTAAAAATAAAAGCTAGATAAAAATATTTAGGTATTATTACTGGCATTATGGGGCGATTTCTTCTATAATAGATATTAATAATATAAAAAATATAAAATGTATTAGTTTCAGGAGTTATCTAATGAAAAAAATGTCTTTTGATAGGGAATTTTTAGTACCAACTTTATTTTTTTTTGCAGCAACTATTATAGCATATTTTTGGGTGCCTGTTTTAGCTGTTTTGCTAGGAATTCTAACTGTTGGAGTTGCCCTGTTCTTTCGAGACCCCCACAGGGATATACCTGCAGAGGAAAGCGCCATAGTTTCGCCTGCTGATGGCAAGATAATAGGTGTGGATATTGTAGAAGAAAAGGAATTTTTTAATTCTAAGGTTAAAAAGGTTACCATATTCTTGTCAGTCTTTGATGTGCATATCAATAGAGCCCCTATAGCAGGTGAGGTTAAAGATGTACGCTATACAGCTGGTAAGTTTCTGCCTGCTAACAAGCCTGGGGTGGGTGCAACAAATGAACGAAACAAGATTTTTATTGAAGGCAAGAACTTTTCTGTATTAGTGGTACAGATTGCTGGACTTGTTGCTCGCAGAATAGTCTGCAGGGTACAGCCAGGAATGGCTTTGGGCAAAGGTCAGAAACTGGGTCTTATTAGATTTGGGTCATGCACTGAACTTTATGCACCTTTGGAAACAGAAATTATGGTAAAGGAGGGCGACAAGGTTAAAGGGGGAGAAACCATCATTGGGAGGTGGAGAGGATGAAAAACAAGGCATGGTTGCCAAACTCGGTGACACTTATAAATCTTATACTGGGTTTTTACGCAATTATCTTGATTATACGAGAGCAATTTGTTGTTGCTGCTTTCTTAATATTTTTAGGCATGATCTTGGATGGTGTTGACGGAAGGCTTGCAAGGAAAATAGCAGTAA
>JAGXSK010000002.1 GCA_018333845.1 Clostridia bacterium
ATAAGAATCATGCGCTTTTCCTCATACCATTCAATCTCAGTCCCAAGTGTTTCTGAAACGAGTCTGATGGGTACAAAGGTTCTGTTGTTTATTATTCTAGCTGGTATATCTATCTCTACAGCATTATTATTTATATATGCAATGTTACTATCAATACTCAATGAAATAGTTGTGTTATCTTTTAGAATGTTGATAATTTGTTCCTCGTTATTCCAATGAATTTGGAAATCCATAGCCTCGGCTACTGCTCTGATTGGAATCAATAATCTACCATCTTCAAATACTGGGTTTGTATCAGAATTTAATTTTTCACCGTCAATAATGACTTTAATTTGTTCGCCTGCCAACCCGCCAGGAGAAATGCTTAGAAACAAAACACCAATTAATAGTATCATTATCCAACTTTTTTTCATTTCTAAAAACCTCCAATCTTAATAATCTAAATATATCCGGGTTTCTATAAGTATATTAGACGACATTAGTTTCCTTTTGTTCCACAAAACAGGAAAAATGTAGCAATAATGTGAAAAGGCAGCCCTTCCGCTAAAATGACTGTTTTTGTATGTTTGGATTGGCTTAAATACGAGAAAACGAAGTTTTTGACATGAAAAACGAAGTTTCAGACATGAAAAGCGAGGAATTTGACATGGAAGATAGGATTAAAAGTTAATTTATGGTAAATTTAAATCAATAACTTTGGGCAGATAGTATGTTTTTTTAAAAAAATATTCCCGGGCAAATAGTGGCAACCTGGAAAGCTCCTTTTGCCCGGGAGTACACCCTTCTTTACCAAAGGCAAAGGTGAGGTTATAAGTTTATTCTAAACCTTCCTCAGCCTGAAGTAAAGGAGAGATTAAAATTAGGAGGTGTTATATTATTAGGCATTTTCGATTGGCCGGGTGCGGTCTAATATATATTTTGTTAAAGCTTAATAAACCATTCAATCTTTTTTAAAAGGGGGTCTGGTAATTGTGAAACCACAAGGCAGGATAAAAGAACTTGTTTTCTGGGCTCAAAATGGTGATAAGCAGGCTAAAGAATTGCTAATAAAACAATTTGCTCCAGCAATAAAGAAATATAGTAAACGTTTAAATGTAGAGGAGGCAGAAAATGATTTATGTCTTTGGGTAATTAATGCAATAAATCAATACAAACTATAAATATGATTGTTTTAAAGGGTTATTAAATTCACCTTCTTTATCTCTTTTTATTAAAAAGATAAAGGGGGTGAATTTTAATGTATACCTATAATTACCTTACAACCCTGCTGGGTGCAGTGTCCGCCACAATATTAATTGTTGAATTTCTCAAAGAAACAAAGCTGTTTAAGAATTTACCTACACGCAGGCTGACATTTTTTGTCGCTACCGGCATCATCATCTTGACTTCTTTATTGACAGGAGAATTTACAATAACAGAGCTTCCTTTATATGTACTAAACGGGCTTTTGGTGACCTCATCAGCAATGGGTAGTTGGGAAGTATTTAAAAATAAACTATCTAATCCTCAGGGAAAAAATATCTTAAAAATTCATAAAGGGGGGTTATAATTTTATCCATATTATTCTCTTTATATGGTAGGAAGGGGGTGATGGAGGTGGGGCGCCAGCTGTTAATTATAATCTTGACGCAAAAGATGCTAAGATAGCTAAATGGTTTTTAACAGGACTGTACCACGAATATATAAGATTATCAAAAATGCATAAGCAAATAAAGGAGCATGAAATATTAATCTTAAACAAACCTGTTTCAACCGAAGAAAATAATGGACAAGAAATGATTGACCATATTGTTGGTTCAATAGATGTAGAAATGGAAGTAGAAAAATCTCTTTTCTTAACAGAAGCATTTTCATTGCTAACACCCAAACAACGAACAGTTGTTATAGCAAACATATTATTAGGGATATCAGAAAAAGAAATAGCTAAAAAAATGAAGGTATCACAGCCAGCAGTACATGGACACAAGGAAAAAGCATTAAAGAAACTTAGAAAACATTTTACCTCGGACAAGCTACCTTAAATAAAAAATTAAACGGGGGATACAATCTAATCACCATTTACTGTACTGATTGAGTACCTAACTATGTTTTAAAGGAGGTGAAACATGTTTATG
This sequence comes from Clostridia bacterium, assembly GCA_018333845.1. Classification (GTDB taxonomy): domain Bacteria; phylum Bacillota; class DSM-16504; order Desulfitibacterales; family Desulfitibacteraceae; genus Desulfitibacter. The sequence continues at coordinate 2,115 of JAGXSK010000002.1, forward strand.
CTACTTATTAGATCACCTGACTATTAAAAAAGATTTCTTATATATCACACTAACTTGTTTTTTAAAAGGGCCAATTTAATGTGTAATTTAAAGAATAACTCAAAATATTGTGATAGGAGGGTTAATTTAAATGGGAGCTAATTTTAAGACTGATATCATACACAATTCTACGACAAAGTTTTCTGGAGTTCGTGGTGGGCACTCGGACTACAAAATATTATTGCCTTCATGGAACTCCATCACTCTACCAGATAGTTCGGCGTATAATCTTAACTTTTATATTGGCTTAGATTTTGTTGATCCAGTAAAAGGTGTTTGTCGTCAGGAAGCTGGTATTTCAATTAAGGGCGATGAGTTTAATAATGTTAACAAACGTGGATGGCGTTATTTCTGGAATAGTACAGAGGGGGAAATTTATAATAGTCGTAATCATGGGGACCTTAAAATAACTGATTCATTTGTAATTTTAACTCTTAAAGCAGAAGAAGGACCTTCTATCAGAACCCCTGATACCAGTAATTGGGATACACCAGGAACAACTTGGGGAAATCGGGCCAGATCACGCGTCAAATTTTATCTAAATGGAAATTATGTTGCGTCTGCTTGGGTTCCTAGTGCAAGTGACACCAAAAACTGTTACTTTCCTAAATTTAATGCAGGTTGTGAATTCTATGGAACTCCTTCTGCTGTAAAACACACAGAAGCTATAAACTTTCAAAGAGTGTACGGAATTCGTTGGGAAGGGAGCACCCCAACTGAGGTATACAATTTACTAAGTACAAGTAACTATACTATTAACGGTACCCGATGCTGGCACACAGATGGACAGACTCCATCATCCCAGTATCACGAGGTTGTAAGTTATAATAATTGGTACCAAATGGCTGTAAAGCTACCGGGAAGTGCTCAAAGTGGATATACAAAGTGTGGAGCAGACACATAAGATTAATGTGGCGATTATTTCTATCTCAGATCGTAACAAACCGCTTCTAAACCGATAAGCATAGAAGCGGTTTGACACTTGTTTGTTTACAGTCTATATGAGATATTACTTTTGCCTGCCATTGTATTTAAACTAGTCAAAATTTGGTGCTTCATCCGGAATATGTACTACTCTCTTTTTATATCTATTAGTATCTCCTAATACTATTGCCTTGCCGTGAATGTCAATTGTTCCATAAAGGAGACCTGAAGTTACAGGGTGGTGCTCAAAAAATACTAGAGGTTTTTCTATTAATGGAGCCTCTCCCCGTTCCCCCTGGAGGATACGGCTATTAAAGCTCTTAAAAAACCGTGAGATAGTATCTTTTTCCTCAAGAGCTTCACCGTTATTCTCTGAATCATATCTTATCAACGTCTCCCATATTACCGTAAAAACGTCATTCCTTACTTCAATATAACTTAAATTGTCACCCTGCCAGGAATAATACTTCAATGCTTCTCCTTCAGGGAAAAAATACGTATAACTAAAACTGGCCTCTCCCAAGTATGGAAGCTTGGGATATAAATATTTTTTGGGAGCAGTAATAACAGTTTCCCGGGCACTTACCAAATCTCCTTCTTTAAGTTGTGCCAGAGCTTTACTATAATAAAGACTATAGTATTTGATAACTACAGTTTGGCTTTTTTCCTGCCACTCCACCTCAGTCCCTAATGCCTCGGAAACAAACCGTAACGGTACCAAGGTCCGCCCTTGAAATACTTTGACAGGAACATCCAATTTCACAGCATCACCATTGATTTCCGCTTTTCTTTTTCCAACAGTTAGTCTAACGGTGTTATTGTCATTATTCGCTGTTATTGTCCCAGTATCATTATCCCATTCTACCCATGCATCCAGTGCTTCAAAGATAACTCGCATCGGAACCATTACACGGCCATTTTCCAGTATCGGGCTTACATCAAAATTTAGCTTTTCACCGTCAAGCATTACAGTAATCTGTTGATCTGCCATTGAACTAGCAGGTAAGATGATTATCAATAATACTCCGATTAATAATGGTAAAAATTTTACTTTCACTTATAGAACCCCCCATTTATTTTAGTTTGAGAAAGAGCAACTACCGTCATCATCACAAATATAGTAATCTTCCAAGTTGATGAAACGCTCGAATTTTTCACCGATAACTATTCTGCCTTCATATTTTCCCACTAAAAATGAATATAACTCATCTTCCTCGATGCCAAATATATTCATATAAGTATTCTTCACAACCAGTTTACCAAGAGAAACTCGCATATAGTTATGAAATTCATTTTCATTTGTAAGATGGTTGCTCTCCATAATATTTTGTTTTGCGTGTAAACCTTCTTCCGTGCTGTAACTAGCTAATTTGCTTTGAACCTACCCTCCCGCTGACACATAACGAGTCAGCGAAGAAAGAGTTAAAAACCATTGAAATTACTACTTTCTAGCACATTTATAGTTGCCTCACTCCTCGTTATGTGATACAATATATACATAACGAGGAGGTGTTCTGATGACCGCCATTATTCACCAGAAAGACAAGCGATCCGG
>JAGXSK010000003.1 GCA_018333845.1 Clostridia bacterium
ATATAGGGGCATGGGGTTGGGCAACTATATTAGGCCTAATTGTTACCATAACCTTTTCCTTCTTTACTACAATGGACAGCTATACAAGAACCTTTGCTGCCAGGGATTTTAAAGCAGCACGCAACGGTACCCTCCTTGCTGCACTGGGAGTAGGTGTCATTGCTTTGGCAGCTACTTTTTTGGGTATGTCCGCAGCTGTTTTATTTCCAGAGGGTGCAGGCTCATCAGCAATGGCAACTTTAATAATTGAGTTCTTCCCAATTGGTATTAAAGGGCTTGTTTTAGTAGGAATATTAGCTGCTATTATGTCAACAGCTGATATCTGCATTCTTGTGGCTTCGGCTAATATTACAAGGGATATTTATCATCGTTACATTAATCCCAATGCATCTGACAAGCTGCTCCTAAAAGTTGGCATGATCAGCTCTGTAGCGATTGGTGTTCTTGGAGGGTTCATGGCGTTACAAATGATGGATATTATAAATATCCTTTACATTGCTTTTACTATCAACTCTGCAGGTCTGTTTATTCCCACCATTGCAGCCCTTTATTGGAGAAAGGCCAATTCCTCTGCAGCCTTTTGGAGCATGACCCTTTCACTGATAACAGTTTTGGTCTGGTATCTTGGGGGAACCTATGGCTGGGCTCCAATATTTAGTGTAGATCCTGTATGGCCGGGTCTAATAGTCTCAGCTATAATCTTCATTCCCATGTCCTATTTTAAAACACCCACTGAAATTGAAATTCAAAAAGCAAATAATTACATTAACATCTAAGGAGAAAATATGTTTGGAAAATATAAAACCTTAATTGATTGGCAGCAGGCAGTATATTTGACCGAAGAACTTATTAAAATAGAAACCTGTTCCAGTGCCGATAAAAGGGAGATTCTAAACTACATTGCAGGAGTTCTCGGGGAATTGGAGACACAAATTATTGTTCCAGATGCTGCTGAGCCTTATTTAATATCCAAAATCGCCAGTGATTTCCAAAAGCCTGATTTTACCTTGGTATTTGAGGGCCATCTTGATACAGTTGCACCAGGAGAGATGAGGGAGCCATTGATGCCTCGTATTAGAAAGGGAAAGCTCTACGGCAGAGGAGCCTGTGATATGAAGGCAGGCTGTGCCGCAATGCTCCTGGCGTACAAGGAATTTGCCAGATTAACAGGCAAAAGCGGCCAGATATACCTGGTATTTGTGGTGGACGAAGAGACAGCATCCAAGAGCATTGTTCATGCTCTAGATAATAACTATCTTCCTGGGGGAGATCTGGCTGTAATTGGTGAGCCCACAGAGCTGAAGCTGGGAACAGCTCATAAGGGAATCGAATGGCTGCAGGTTTCTTTTTATGGAAAAGCCGGTCACTCAAGTGTGCCACAGGAAGGTATAAACGCTATTAACATGGCAAGTCACTTTATTCAAGTCATTGAAGAATACAACAGCAGGGAGTTTCCTGGCAGGGAGCATCCAATCTGCGGGCTGCCTACCATGACAATTGGCTCTATACAAGGCGGCGGCAGCTTCCCAAATGTTGTTCCAGACTATTGTGAATTGAAGATTGACAGACATTTCAATCCCAATGAAACAATCTCAGATGTATGGAATGACATGGATAAATGTATAAGCCTGTGTACTGAAAGGCATCAGGGCTTTAAGGCTAGCTGGAAAAGAATAGGAGTTGAAAAAAACCAGGTATTCCCATCATTGCACTTTCCAGAGACAAATCCCCTTTACAAAGTAATTGGGGAGGCTTTTAGTGAGATAGTTGGTTTGAAAATTGAAAGCAGGGGTTTATCATTTTGGACTGAAGGGTCCCTCCTTGAAAAACATGGCATTCCCAGCATTATCTTTGGCCCTGGAAGTATCAACCAGGCACACTCATCAGAGGAATACGTTCTAGTTGAGGATGTGATAACTGCTGCCCAGGCATATTTTTCTTTAATATTGAGAACCTGCCTGAAATTCTGACGTATTTTTATATTCATCACCAATTAATCAGGCGAGACTTCCTAATTCCACCTGTGTGAGCTGGGTAGGTTAGATGAAGCTAATTCCTGCAAGGGGAGCTAATAATTTAATGTTTGATTAACTACAAATAGATTAAGGTCTTATTGAAGGTTTATTACAGAAAAAAGAGAATATTTTAAGAATATTTAAATTCATGGAGCTATGAACAACTGTACTTTGTTAGGATGAGAGAAATGAAGCTGTCATTAATAATCAAGCCAATAAAATCAATAATCCAGGAGCTGAATCTGGAGGTAGAGCTTTTTGATGCTAGTTTTCAAACAGTTCTTGGGGCTAGAATAGATAAGGGTGCCTGCCAGATAGTTAAATCAGTATCTGAAACCAGCAACAAGTTTCTGCTTATCCAACGTGGAAAGCATTATCTATGTACTGGTTGTGGTCAGGAATGTCCTATTTTATCTGGTATCTTTGTGCCTTTAAATCTACAAAACCTCTCGGTATTTGCTGTTTTAGCCTTTACAAGAAAGCAGCAAGATACCTTGTTAAACAATCAGGATTGCTTTATTAATATTACAGAGGCTCTAGCCAACCTGGTAAAGAACATGGAGACACACTATCACCCATTACCCAAAAAGGGGCCCGCCCCGGAAATTGATAAAACGCCTTGCGGTTTTGAGAGTATTATTGGGAAAGAACCTGTTTTAGAGACACTTAAAGAAAGTGTCAAAAAGCTTGCAAGGAGCAGTTCTACTGTGCTCATTACAGGGGAAAGCGGTACTGGTAAGGAATTGTTTGCCAGGGCAATACACAATTGTGGTCCAAGATCTAGATTCCCCTTTATTACTGTAAATTGTGGAGCAATTCCAGAGCCTCTGCTGGAGAGTGAATTATTCGGCTACGCCCCTGGTTCATTTACAGGGGCCAGCCCCTCTGGGAAAAAGGGTAAATTTGAAGTGGCAAATGGGGGGACCATTTTCCTTGATGAAATAGGTGACATGCCCTACTCACTCCAGCAAAAGCTTTTGCGGGTACTAGAAACAAAAAGGGTAGACCCAATTGGTGGCATATCCAGCAGGGACCTGGATGTCAGGGTCATTGCAGCTACTAATCAGAACCTGCGGGATTTTATTAAACAGGGCAGGTTTCGCCAGGATTTATATTACCGCTTAAATGTTCTTTCTTTAAGGGTGCCTCCCCTGCGAATGCGTAAAAGAGACATATCTCTTTTAACGGAACATTTTCTCCAGGTATTTGTAAATGAGCTGGATTCGCCTATGAAAGGCATTTCGCCTGATATAAGGGAAATATTTTTGCAGTACAAGTGGCCTGGAAATATCAGGGAACTAAAAAATATCATTGAATATGCTGTGCATCTAGGTGAAGGCACAAGCCTGGAGTTGGAGCATCTGCCAATATGGTTCTGGGAGCATCTACTTGAGGATAAAAGCTTTGATTTTTCAAGGCTGCCTGTGAATAAAATGAGCGAGGATACCTTTCTCCAGTTGTTTCAAAGTCCAGAAAATACTTCCATCCTTAAAGGCCTGTCTCTAAATGAAAAGAAAAAGCTTGCAGATAAGCTAGGCGTGAGCATAGCAACCCTGTATAGAAGGCTAAAAATTGACTGAGGATAAGGTGGTGCCGGCAATGTCTACAGTAGATATTTTAATAATAATTGGTTTTATAATGACTATAGTTATCACCTTATACAAGGTTAAACTAAAGCATGTGAGTATAAATGAGTATTATATCTATGGACGCAAGCTATCCAGCTTTAACCTTGCTGTTTTGTGGGCAGTTGCCTGGGTGGGAGGGGCATCTACCCTGGGGCTGGTTGCCAATGTATATCACCATGGTGTTTCTGCATTTTGGTATGTTTTTGCTGTGGCCTTTGGTACCTTGCTTTTTGCCCTTTTATTGGCACCAAGGATAAGAAAAGTAGGGGATAAGCTTAACCAGGTTACCTTTGCAGATATTATTGAAGATCGGTATGATGTTCGCTGCAGGATTCTGGTAACTGTCATTAACCTTCTAACCTTCATTCTTTATACTGCCAGTCAGATTGTAGCCATCAGCTATGTTCTGGAATTAACGGGACTGTTTTCACTGCCTGGGGCAATTATTGCCGGCACATTACTATTTGCCCTCTATACTGCCCGGGGTGGGCTTACCTACATACTAAGGGTTGCATATCTTTTTGCCCTTGTTATTATTTCTGGTGGGTTAATATTAACGCTCTACAGTACACAGTTCATGGGACTTAAAGATTCCCTCATGTCCATGCCGGGGGGCTCCTGGGACATGTTTGGCTGGGGCTGGCACAATATAGTTCTCACCCTTGTGGCCATTACCTGTACATGTCTCACATCAAGTGACGGATATATGCGCTGCTTGGCTTCCAGGGATGAAAGGTCTACAAAGAGTGGGCTGCTCCTTGCATCCTTCTTAATAATTGTAATGACTGCTGCCTTTTTGCTAATAGGCCTATATACCAGGCTTCATTTCACAGGGCCCTTGACCAATTACGAAATCCTGGGTCTGCTGTGGCTTGAAATGCCCCATGCTATAAAGGGGGTGCTCGTTGTTACCATACTTGCTGTAATATTATCCACTGCAGATATAAGTCTAATGGTTGCTGCAGCCAACATGTCCAAGGATATTTATAACAGGTTTATCCATGTTCGAGCCAGCCAGGAAGTTCTCTTGAAGGCAAGCTATTTGTCAGCAGCCTTTATAGCTGTCCTGGCAGGAATAATAGCCCTTGTGATAAATGATATATTTATTATCATCATGTGGGCATTTAAAATAACCACCATCAGCCTAACAGTACCTGTCCTGGGGGCTTATTTCTGGCCCAGGGGTCAGGCAAATAGCGCTTTTTACTCCATGGTGGCTTCTTTAACAATAACAGGGATCTGGATAGCATTTAAATTAAATCAAATTACAGGAATTGATGTCATGTGGGCTGGACTCTCTATTTCCATGATGGTATTTTTCGCACACAGCCTCCTTGTTAAACAGGATGAAGAGTGCTTTCGCAAAAGCCAGGCATACTGCCGGATAAAGGGAAAATTTGCCAACAAATAAGGAGATGAATTTATATATGTTAAAAATTGTTCAAACTGATAGGCCACCCAGGGACAGAATTGAAGAAGATAAAATTTTTTCTGCTTCTGGACTGGATATTGATTTTAAAGTACATGATTGTATGGATGAAGATAAACTCATTGAAATATGTCAGGATGCAGATGCCATTATAGTTGCCTATGCTCCCATAACAAAAAAAGTCATTGATAATATGCCCAGGTGCAGGTCAATTAGCTTTATGGCTACAGGCTACAATAGTGTTGATCTGGCCTGTGCAACTCAAAAGGGAATTGTTGTTACCAATGTTCCTGATTACTGCAGCTCAGATGTGGCGGACCATACCATGGCCCTGTTAATTGATATTGGACGCAGCATCATACAATTGGACAAAAAGGTTCGTGAGGGAATATGGGAATATGAGGCATGCGGTCAGCCAAACCGTTTGAGTGAGCAGACCCTGGGTATTATTGGCCTTGGCAGAATAGGCAGCAAGGTGGCAAAAAGAGCCCAGGCCTTTGACTTAAAGGTATATGCTTATGACCCTTATGTGAATGAAGAATACATGAACAGTCTTGGTGTAAAAAAGACTGACCTTCATGAGGTCCTAGCTTGTGATTTTGTTTCCCTGCACTGCTATTTAAGTGAAGAAACCAGGAACATGATTAATTCCCAGACCCTTTCGGAAATGAAACAAACTGGCTACCTGATAAATACTGCTAGAGGGGCCTGTGTGGACATAGAAGCCTTAACCAAGACCCTCAAGGAAGGTAAAATTGCAGGTGCCGCCCTTGATGTGGTATTTCCTGAGCCACTGCCTGTAGACCATGATATTTTTAAACTGGAAAATGTAATATTTACACCCCACTCGGCCTTTTTATCCACCATGGCCCTGCGTGAGGTCAGGATAAAATGTGCTGAGGAGGTTGTAAGGGCATTAAAGGGAACAATACCAAATAATGTTGTTAATAAAGAAGTACTGGAACAGTCCAATTGCAGGTTAAATTTATAAACAGGCCTATTTGCTCAAAATGGAATTTTGGTACGTCTGAATTTTTAGAACCTGTTGGCTAGGGATTTAGCACCAGTTATCTTGATGCAAACATTAAATACTTTTGATTTATGTGTTTTGCCGTACCAGAGTACCAGCGCAAAGTTAGAAGGCAGGAGGAGCTTGACCATTTTAAAAGGAGGATTAGTATGACCCATGAAAGTGCTTTCAGACCTGCAGTTTTTAAGCTTTTCGACTATATTGCAGGAAAAACAATTGAAGAGGTTAAGAGAGAGCTAGGTCTAGATAATATAGTCAAGCTGGCCTCAAATGAAAACCCCTTTGGACCCTCACCAAGGGCATTGAAGGCTGTTACTGAGGAATTGACTAATATTAATATGTATCCTGAAAAAAGCTTTTTAGATTTGAAAAAAATTCTGGCAGAATACAATGGTGTAAGTCCCAAAAACATAGTAGTGGGTCATGGCTCTGAAACCATTATCCAGCTTATTCCCCAATTATATCTTAATCCTGGGGAGGAGGTCATAACGGCAGATAAAACATACGGCAGATATGAAGAGGCATCCAAACTCATGGATGGAATTATTAAATATGTTCCCCTCAAGGATTACCGCTATGATCTTCAGGGTATCATGGATATGATCAGCCCCAGGACAAAAATAATCTGGCTGTGCAATCCTAACAATCCTACAGGAACCATAGTCAAGAGGTATGAGGTGGAAGCCTTCTTAGGCAATATTCCAGAAAAAATTGCAGTGGTATTTGACCAGGCCTACTTTGAGTATGTAGATGATCCTGATTATGCCAATGGCCTTGACTATGTAAAAGAAAGTTATGAAAATGTCATAGTTTTGAGGACATTTTCTAAAGCACATGGATTAGCTGGTTTACGTCTGGGTTATGGAATTGCCCATGAGAGAATTTGTCAGATGCTTGACAGGATAAAGGAGCCATTCAATTTAAACAGGCTGTCAATTGCTGCGGGACCTGCCAGCTTGTCAGATGAACAATGGCTTAGCAAATGTGTCACAGAGAATAAAATGGGAAGGGAATATCTCTTTAAGGAATTGACTGCACTGGGCTGTCATGTAGTTGCCAGTCAGACAAATTTCATCCTGTTTGATGTCAAAGAAGATTGTGATATGCTATTTAAACGCCTTCTGGCGAGGGGAGTAATTATAAGACCTGCTTCAGCATGGGGACTTGATACTTTTATAAGGGTTACTGTTGGCACCATGCAGGAGAATAAAAGATTCATAGAAACCCTAAAAGAAGAGCTGTAAAATTTTTACTAATAACTTGGCAAAATGCTCCATCACCATGCGAATGGTTAGCATAACTGAGATGCGGAGAAATGCCAGAGCAGTTTTGGAAGATTTGGCAAGAACAAAGAGTCCAATCGCTATTTTGCAAAGATCCAGGCCTATCGCCTATATTGTTGATGCAGAGAGTGTGGGAGCCTATTTTGAATTAACAGGTTCCCCTTTATGATATCCAAGGGCATGAAGATGAAATATTCTCTGGCTTTAGCATTATCCCACCATACAGAACTTATTATCATGGATGAACCTACTTCACTTTTATTGAAGCTAACTCTCTTAAATGAGGGTTTTCTTTATTTATAGGCAGTAAAATTATTCTATGCAAAGCGTACTAAATTTTTGTAATTGCCCCAAAATTTTTCCAATGAATTTTACAGGAAAATTTAATGTTATGTATAAATATTAATAAAGATTTTTAAATAAGTCTTGAGGTATATTCAATGCTTTCTTTTGTTGATATTTATCGAACTCATCATAAAACAATATATAGATATTTTTTATATGTTACGGCTAATACCAGCCTGGCAGAGGAATTGACCCAGGAGACCTTTTTTCAGGCTTTTCTCTCCTGCGGGACATTTAAAGAACAAAGTGCCCCTTTAACATGGCTTATGGCAATAGCCCGCAGGGTTTATCTTAAGCATTTGAGGCAGGATAAAAAACACCTGCATCTGGACACAGTCCAAAAT
>JAGXSK010000004.1 GCA_018333845.1 Clostridia bacterium
AGATTAAATAATTTTAGGCAAAAAACATAAAGGTTGACGCCGAAAGCACCATTAACAATAAGGCTCCCTGATATATTCTTTGTCGTTTCTTCTCATTTTTGTACGATCGGATCAGCAAAGGCACGCAGGTTGCGAAGAAAAGAAAGAAGAGCAGACTGAGATACATAGGCCTAGCATCACTATATTGAGCAGAAAAAGCTGCCACAAAAAAAGCGATTGGCAAGAATAAAAGGATTGGCAAGGCAAGGAAAATATTTTTTAGACCTAAGGCAAGGGCTGCAGTAGTAGTTGCCAAAAAGGTGCATAACCACCAATAGAATAATTGTCCTCTTACGCTATTCTCAAAATCTGGAACGAGAACAGTTGCTATGCTAGATCCTCCAAACCAGTGCCACGGGAAAAATAACAAAGTTAGACCCCACGCGAAAATGACAATAATCTTTTGCATTCCCAGCATCAAATCCCGCACCTCCTTGCCTTACCATCCGTTTCCTTGAAATTTCCAGCATTACTGCCTGATAAAAATCGGCTGCTGTAGATGGCATGTAAACTTTCTTTGCCTCAGAACTTGGCGCGAGGCAAACTCATCTATAATAGTAGTACGTATAATAGTAGACAGCGCCTATTGCCAAACCAAACTGGACTGCTAAAGCAACAAAATATAATCTGTTTTTCATTGCCTCATCAGCTTTCTGAAGAAGTAAGATTATGTTAATCGGCAGCACTAAGGCATATGTATATTGAATAACGGCTCGAAACGCCGTACCCGTCTCACGAAAGGGATATACAATAGACCAAGCAGTCCAGAGAAACCCTTCTCCAAGCAATAACAGGTATGGTAGGGCAATCAGAAGGCCAATAACCTTCTTTAAAGCAAGAGACAGGCTTGCTGAGACGGCAAGCAAAAGAAACAACGGCCAAAAATTCATCATATTACCAAATAAACCAAATTTATTGTAGAACATAAGACCTAGCATTTCTATCCATAACCAGGTGAATAATGAAAGCAACATTGAGAGAAGGGCAATGAACTCTTTTTTTAGAAAGCGAGCTGGAATGTCAGTTGTTTTAATCCCCACACCAGATCTCTTGATCAAAGATGAGGCAATAAAAGTATAAACAAAAAGCAAGAATAATAGTGGCAAGTATGTAGCTATAAAATCGAGCATCAGCCCTTCCCTCCGATCTCTCAGGTTGCCTCATCTTTTTATGAAAGCCCTTTTACTGACATATATTTGCGTATTTCTCCCAATAATTAGTATTTCTGACTTCTCCGGCTGAACATCAGCCTATGTGGAAAAAGCTAACCCGCCAGTAAAAACACCAACAACAAACATCAGAGCGTTGCGAGCACCGGATGCATTATAGCCGTATTCGCCAATTTTTGGTATTTTTCCTGCCAACATGTAAAGAATACTCTCCTCAATATTTGTTTCATCATTATTTTCCTAGCGTGGGGCGGTTTATTTCCCGGGATGCGTTCCACGGGTTTGAGGATGATCCGGCCAGTTTGAATCAGTATAACTATGCGCATAGTAATCCGGTTATGTTTGTGGATCCGAGTGGGTACATTTCAATTGCTTTAAACAACGGAGTTTCTCTGGGATTAAGTGCTTTGGTTTTTGTGCCGGGAGTAGGTCAGGTTTCACTTTTAGGAATAGCTGCTGCTGTTGGTGGGGCATGGCTTATTAGTAAATACGGTTTGCCTTGGGCTATACAAAAATATCAGATTTCACAAATCTCAAAAAGTATTCCAAAAAGCCTAAAAACACCAGATGGTAGAGTCGACTTAAATAAATTTAGTAATAAAAAACCAGGAAGTGGGCCTCCTACTTGGCTAGTGCCACTGGGTTGGTATATTCAAAGAGACTTAAGTGGACATGGAGGAAGAGTATGGAAGTTGTTTAATTGGGCAGGAGATAGAATTGCATCCCTTGCTGCTGATGGTAAAATCTTAAGTAAATAGCAAGATAATAGTTTGGCAGTTTGTTTTTAAGTACAAGAAGCTTATTATGAAGTGCAAAATAACTTTACGACTATATGCGGTTCAGTCAAGGGGGTAAATCTCTTGACTGAACCTGTAGGAGGATTTAGCGTGAAAAAAATAAATACGGCTGACTTAATTAAATTCTTGTCTAATTATCATTTTTATGATTGGGACCTACAGCAAAAAAATAAATGTGTAATGAATTTTGGTATGTCTCAAGACATCTTGCAGTCCCATAATATTCCAGAATATTATGATTCTTGGGGTTATGAAGCAATAAATAATAAATATGCTCCCATAGAATTTTCTGTTAGTCAGTGGTTACAATTAGAGAATTCCTTTTTCAACTGGCTATCTCAAGCAGAAAGTATTTTAATGCATAACATTATAGTGACTCCGAGACTCTCAAACATATGGACAAAATACTCATCCTACCAACAAAACTGGTCAAAGAAAAATATATGGGAGAAAGATGATTACGATCTATATTTAAACACTCTGGAAGCGGCAAAAATTATTAATCTTCGTAAACCACAATTCAATTTAGATTGTCGTGGAGCAGTAATAGAGAATTTTAACGAACTAAAAATCTTGGGTAAAATGGCTACGAGAAATTTTGATTTAATATTTTTTTCTAACAATAACATGGTTTTTCGAATAACAGAATATTTAACTCTTCAGCTAGAATTAAAAGACCAAATAACCTATAGTAATGTACAACAAAATCTGTTAGAATTGCTAAATCCTATTGAATTGCCAATGTCATCAACTTAGAAGGTTAATGACATAAAAAAGTTCACTTAAAACCAGAAAAAGGGAGAGGTTTATTTGACAGACTTATTATACCAAACATGATTGTCTTCACAATAAAAAAAATCCTCAGAACCAGCAAGATTCTAAGGATTGTCTCTTTTGGAGCCGCTGGGGGGAATTGAACCCCCGACCGTTGGTTGCTCGTAAGGTAGCTTAAATAAATACACTTATCCGTCTAAGTTCTGCAATACTTTGTATAGCTGGCTCATTTGCTTTATTACTTCCGCAAATGGGATAATATCGGCATCGTTAAAAACGTAAACCCTTTGCATTTCAGCAAAAGTCGCCTGCAGCTTGGCGTCGGCTCCAAGGTTCTTGAAAAGCCGGAGGTCGGCAAAAGGCTTTTGAGCCAAGTCGCTGCCAATTCTGTTTTGTTCCTCACGCCGTTTATATTCAATCATTTTTAAAAGTTCATCCTGCTGGGCAAGGAGGGCGGCGATTCTTTTGGTGTTCATCATTAAAGTCAGGTCGTATAAATGCTTTGCGACATCAAACATCATCAGCCGCTGATAATAAAATTCTGCCGCCAGAATCTTGTCTGCGAAGATACGCTCCATCTTGATTGTCTTAATCTCAAAAGGAAACACGCCATAGTTGTCGCGGAGGATATTTTGCTGATCAGGGCTTGCCTCCAAATACAGCAAAGACGAGGCCATTAAGGATTCTACTGGTTCGCTTACCGTGAATGAAGTCGCTTCTACTTTCACATATCCGAATCGCTGCAGGGCATCATCAGCATCAATTTGGGTCACCGGCTGATATTCATAAACACTGGAAATGCTGCCTTTTGCATTAATCTCCCTAGTTCTATCGGTCGTTCTTGGTAGATAGGTATAACCGTTTGCCGCAGTTTCCAGTCTCTTTTTGCCCTGAGATTTCGAGCAGTCCTGCACTTCAACCGTCAGATCTATGTCCTCAGAAAATCTCTTCAGACTTCCGATTGTTTTGAATAATGCAGTACCGCCTTTGAAATATG
>JAGXSK010000005.1 GCA_018333845.1 Clostridia bacterium
TCTGGCAGTTGGGGAACTGCTCTATCCCTGGTGTTATCCGATGGAAGAAACAATGTTACACTCTGGGGTAGAGAAAAGGAAATACTAGATATTCATAAAAATCAGCGAGAGAATAAGGCTTATCTTCCAGGGGTACAGCTTCCTAACACTATAAAAATCACTAGTAATATTAATGAAGCCCTGGCTGAAGCTGAGCTAATTGTTCTCTCTATTCCTTCACAGTCCTTAAGAGAAGTTTGTACTTATATTAGACCTTTCATAAAGGGAAATCCCATTATTGTAAATACTGCAAAGGGTTTGGAAATTAAAACCCTATCAAGACTATCCCAGGTTATTAAGGAAGAACTGCCCCAGCACAGTAAATCGATTGCAGTTTTGTCAGGACCAAGCCATGCTGAAGAGGTAGGCCGCAAAATACCAACGGCAATAGTTTCTGCCTCAGAAGATAAAAAGGTTGCAGAATATGTACAGGACGTATTTATGACATCTTACTTTAGAGTATATACCAATCCTGATGTTATTGGGGTAGAAATGGCTGGTGCCTTGAAGAATATCATTGCTGTTGCAGCTGGCATTTCAGATGGACTGGGGTTTGGAGATAATAGCAAGGCTGCTCTTATTACAAGGGGCCTTGCAGAAATTGCCAGATTAGGAACAAAAATGGGTGGTGAGCTTTTAACCTTTGCAGGCTTATGTGGTGTTGGCGATCTGGTAGTAACATGCACAAGCATGCATAGCCGTAATAGAAGGGCAGGCATACAAATTGGTCAGGGCAAACCATTGGAACAAGTTCTAGAGGATATGGGGATGGTTGTAGAAGGTATTAAGACCACCAGGGCAGCTTATGAAATAGCTGCTAAGAATCAGGTAGAGGTACCTATTACCGAAGAACTATATAACATCCTGTTTAAAGGCCTTGATCCTCAAAAAGGCGTGGCCAATTTAATGGAAAGAAGTAAAACCCACGAGGTTGAAGAAATAGTTTTAAACCGAAAAGATTGGTAAAGAAAAAAAGTATGGCATTAGCTGTACTTTTTTTCTTTGTCCAGGCATATTCTGTAATAATCGTCCAACCATCTCATATACATATATTGGTGAATGATTTCAATAACATAAGAAAAAATTCATTACAGCCCTTAGAATATTCTTTTTGGTTGGATGAAGGAGGGATGAACATTTAGAGATCACAATCCTGTCCTTTATAATAATAAAAAATATAGTAGGGAGGGAAAGAAAGCGTGGATAATGCGACTATCTTTCGTGACATAGCTGAACGTACAGGAGGTGACATTTATCTGGGTGTAGTTGGACCTGTTCGCACGGGTAAATCCACCTTCATCAAAAAGTTTATGGAGTTAATGGTCATACCTAATATCGAAAACCCCAATGAAAGAGATCGAGCTAGGGATGAGCTCCCACAAAGTGGAGCAGGTAAGACTATCATGACAACTGAGCCAAAATTTATTCCAGCCGATGCAGTTGAAGTGAAAATAAAAGATGGACTTAAAATGAATGTAAGGGTAGTAGATTGTGTTGGTTATACTGTAGAGGGTGCCAAGGGATATGGCGATGAAGACGGTCCCAGAATGGTTAGAACCCCATGGTTTGAAGAGGATATTCCTTTTCAAGAAGCGGCAGAGTTTGGTACTAAAAAGGTTATTGAAGATCACTCAACCATTGGAATTGTTGTATTAACTGATGGAAGCATATCTGATATTCCAAGAGAAAACTATTTTCCGGCTGAGGAAAGGGTTATCTGGGAACTACAAAACCTGAACAAACCATTCATAATTATCTTGAATTCAACTAATCCATACTCAGAAGAGACCTACAACCTTGCACATACCCTTGAGGAACAATATAAAGCTCCTGTATTACCCATGGATGTGTCAAATTTAAAAGAAGAAGACATTATGAATGTATTAGAAGAAGCCCTTTATGAGTTTCCTGTTGTTGAAATTAGTATTAACCTGCCATCATGGATTGAAGAGCTTGATGAAGGGCATTGGTTGAAAAATGCATATCAAGAAAGTGTAAACAAAGCAACGGAAAATATACAAAAAATAAGAGACATTGACAATGTTATAGAAGTATTATCTACAGAAGAAAATATTGCTGATGTTATTCTTAAAGACATGAATCTTGGTACAGGAACAGCATATATAGATATAAATGCTCAAAGGCAGCTTTACTATAAAGTATTACAAGAGCAAACTGGTTTTGCAGTTGATAATGAACAAAAATTAATGAAACTTATGAAAGAATTGGCAATAGTGAAAAAGGATTATGACAAGATTGCCGCAGGATTGAATGAAGTCAGAAACACTGGATATGGAACTGTTACTCCTACCCTGGATGAAATGATTTTGGAAGAACCTGAATTGGTTAAGCAGGGCAGAGGATTTGGTGTAAAATTAAAGGCTATAGCACCCTCTTATCATTTAATTAGGGCCAATATTACCACTGAACTTACTCCTTTAATAGGTACAGAAAAACAATGCGAAGAACTCATTAATTATATAACCAGTGAGTTTAAAGACAATCCACAAAAGATATGGGAAACAAATATCTTTGGCAAGTCACTTTATGAATTAACAAGAGAGGGAATTCAAGGGAAGCTCTATAGAATGCCTGAAAACGCTCAAGAAAAACTCCAGGAGACTTTGGAAAGGATCATAAATGATGGCAGCGGAGGTCTTATCTGCATTATTATATAGTTTATAGTCGGTTAATCACCGACTTTTTTATTTGACTAATTCTTTTTTCAGTTTTATTTTTTAAAAGATTTTCTAATTTTGAGATAAAATCTTGTAAATTTTTAGTAACAAAATTTATCTATAAAAAAGGTATTTTTTAAATAAGTATCAAACTAATAAAAAAGATGTTTCAGTAATCATTTAATTAAAATTTAGGAGGTATCTTTGTATGTTTGAAAGAATTTTGTTTCCCACTACAGGTTCAAAGCTATCCGAAAAAATTTCCAATACAATTGTAGAATTAATAAAGGAAAAACCTGACAGAGAAGTAACAATATTGCACGTATTAGAAAAATACGATATGCCAGCAGAGGTAGAATATGAAATAGTCTCCAGGGGACATGATTTCGAAGAGATGTTGAGTTCCCATGTTAAAGAATGTATACAAAAATCAACAAAAGTGTTTAGGGAAAATAGAATTCCTTATAAAGTTAGAATTAAAAGAGGAGATCCCGTTAAAGTTATTACAAAAATTTCTGAAGAAATGTCTTGTGATTTAATGATAATAGGTTATCATGGCGAAACAACACTAACTGAACTAATCTTTAAAGGAAATATCATGGCAAGATTGATTGATAATTCACCATGTCCAGTAATGGTAATTAAATAAATTAATTGTAAATAGCCAGCTAGCCTAACAGCTTAATACATCCAGAAAAGTGAAAATAATCCTTAAATTGCAATTTCAGTGCAAAAACCACTATAATCAATTATAAATTTGCATGAAAAAAAAGGAAATAAAAAGTTTATATAGAAATACTAAAATACCTACATACATCCTGAATTATACTGAATTATATGAAAATTAGATTTAATTACTCAGGATAAGAAAAATATAATCCAAGTTAAGGGGGTGAGCTTTAACTAGTTATATTTTTTAGCCTTGTAAATTACTATGGTATGTTTTAAAAAAGCAAATGGGGAGGTTTATAATGAAAAGAAAAGGATTGTTGCTTTTAGTCTGCTTGCTTGTTACAAGTCTTGTCTTTGCCGCATGTGGAGGCCAAACCGATTCAAAAGAAGAAAATGGGAAAGAGGTAGTAGAACTAACAAGGCTGCTTATGGCTACAGGTGGTACCGGAGGAACATATTATCCCCTTGGTGGTGCTATTGCAGAGGCATGGAATGAGCATATAGAAGGACTTGAAGTAACTACCCAGGCTACTGGAGCGTCAGTGGAGAATCTTAGACTTTTAGGTTCTGGTGAGACTGAGCTTGCAATGGCTATGAATGGGCCTGCAATGGCCGCATATCTAGGTATAGGAGATTTTGCAGGCAATCCTATTGACTTCTCAGCTGTTGGTGTAATATATCCAGAGGTAATGCAGATAGTAGCGCCAAAAGGCACTGGTATAGTTAACGTTGAAGACTTAAGAGGTAAGAGAGTTTCCATAGGACCTCCAGGAAGTGGCACTGCTTCTTCAGCAATTACAATTTTAAAATCCTTTGGAATTGATCCGGAGACCGACATAATTAAGCATCAGGACAACTTTACAGATGCTGCTATGAAACTAAAAGACGGACACTTAGATGCTGCCTTTGCTGTATTAGCCGTCCCAGCTGGAAATATTGTTGATGTGACAACGTCTACACCTGTTAATATTGTCAATATCACAGGTGAAGGTTTAAACAAACTTTTAGAAGTTGATCCTACTTTTTCACCTTATGAAATCCCTGCTGGAACTTACGTTGGACAGGATGAAACAGCATATACAGTATCTCAATGGGCTGTATTATATGTTCCTAATGACCTTCCAGAAGATCTGGTTTACCAAATGACCAAGGTTATGTATGAACAAACAGAGCAAATTGCCAGAACCCATGCAAGGGGAGACCAGATTACTTTAGATAATGCTACTTTAGGCATTGACCCTGTTCCCTTTCATCCTGGAGCAGCTAAATATTTTAAAGAAAAGGGTATTCTTGAGTAAATATGAAACTGTCTGCCAAAAAGAGCACCTTAACTGGTGCTCTTTGCCTGAAAATGCTTATTATTATAGTTGTTGCTATTTTAACATTTAATTATTTCAATGATTGGACAGTACTGCAAATAGTCAATCATAATACAGGTGAGCTTCTATATGAGAAAAATCTAAATGTTGGTGACCAAATAAAACTTAAATATATACATTC
>JAGXSK010000006.1 GCA_018333845.1 Clostridia bacterium
TGTGCAGCAACAGGGGTTTCTTTACATTTAATTAAACCACTGGGGTTTAGCATAGATGACAAACATGTAAAAAGGGCAGGCTTGGACTATTGGCACCTTCTGGATCTATATGTATATGATAATTGGGAGAGCTTTATAGCTCAAAAGGGACATTTAGACCTGTACTTTACATCAACCAGGGGAGAGCAGTACTATCACAATCTTCAATACCCTGAAGATAGTTACTTTGTTTTTGGCCCTGAAACTAGAGGGATTCCAGAAAGTATTCTCAGGCAGTATTGGGACAGGGTTATAAGGATACCCATGAGGCCTAATTCAAGGTCTTTAAACTTATCCAATGCTGCTGCCATAGTTATTTATGAAGCTTTAAGGCAGCATGAATTTAAAAACATTACTTCTTGGTAGGACAGGGGCTATCAGTTTGGTGAGGGTGTCTATGAAGTATAAAAGTATATAATGGAAAACCCTTTGTGCTTATACCACACATAGAAAGGTTAAGTAGAAGCTCTATAAGTATGGGAATTGATTTTCCAAATGCTCAGAAACATTGCATTAAGGAAACTGGAGGTAGTATTATGCTAATAGGAGTACTTTCTGATACCCATTTGCCCAACAGGGCTAAAGCAATACCAAAGGAAATATTTCATGGATTTGCAAGGGTAGACATGATTATACATGCAGGAGATTTTTGTGAAGAACATGTGCTGGATGAGCTTGAGTTAATAGCACCAGTAAAGGCAGTAGCAGGCAATATGGATGGTTGGAGTTTGCAAAAAAGAATTCCCAAAAAGCAAATATTGGATTTAAAAGGCTATAGGATAGGCATAATCCATGGTGACGGCTATGGAGGAAGCACCCTGCAAAGGGCAGTTGATGCTTTTAAGGCTGATAAAGTAGACTGTATTGTTTTTGGTCACAGCCATCAGGCCTTTAATTCTTTAAATGGAGATATACTATTATTTAATCCAGGGTCTCCAACAGATAAAAGGCGAAGCAAATATTTCTCCTATGGGCTGCTGCAGATAGGTGCTGCTATTGAGGCAAAAATTGTATATTTCTAACTAGATAATATCCACCTTCTCTGGTAATAATAAGTACCAAGGGGAGGTGAATTTGTTTGTGACACTCAACCAAGAGGATAGGGAAGAACTTCTCAATCAAATTAAAATGGAGATTGTAGCAGAGCTGGGTTTGATGGAAAAGGTTGAAAAGGTAGGCTGGTCTGGTTTAAGCGCAGCTGAAAGTGGTAGAGTAGGAGGTCTTATGACACAGAGATTAAGGCAGTTAAGATAAGCTTATATATTAATAATGGGGCAGGCCCATTTCCTGATATATAAAAGGAGGCAGAAGATTTGCATAAGAGTAGGTTTAAAAAACATGACAAGGGTAATCACCCCCAGGATGATCAGTTTATAGAGGGTAAAATTGGTTCAGGTTATATGTCCACAATAGAAGGACAGCCTCATTTACAAGACTTTGTGGAAGATACAAAAAGAAGAAAAAAACCAGGAAGATAAAAAGCAAGTATAAACAGTAGTTTAAATTAGGTGGAGTTTTGTTCTCCGCCTAATTTTATACCATCAGTATAAGTCCTACAAGGCAGATAGTGGTCGGCTAAAAGCGTGTCTGTGCTGCATAGCCGACATTAGAACGTCTAAGTTCGTCACTCACCATGTATTCACTTACTGCCGGTGTGAAAAACTTTAAATTGATTTGTATTCCTTGACAAGAACATAGACTATGACCTTTTGAGAGAAGATTATTGTTGTTACATCCAGGACAAAGTTTTGTCCTTCAACATTAATTATTCGATTTTCAAGGACTTGTGGTACAATTGTATGGTCAATATCTTCTATTCCCTTGCCTTTTAAAGAGGACAAATATTCTTTGATTACTTTTGCTATTGCTAATGAGTAGCTTTCCCTATCATATGAGGTTAAATCTTGATTTGCAAAGGAAATAATGGGCTCAATTGTAGTAATAACATATTTTTTTTGCTTCAAACTTTCCTTTAATTCCTCAATTTCACTTTCACATGTGGTTAACTTATGCTTCAAGTTTTCATTCTCAATGCTCAGATGATCTATTTGAGAACCCATGGAAAATACTGCAAGAGAAGATCCTATGATAAGGCCAAGAATAAATATGGAAATAAATCTTAGAATTGGCTGGTTTCTAGAAAAAAAATAAAACTTCATAACTATTTCCCGCCAACCACTGCAACTATTATAGAGTAGCCTATCTGGGCTCCAAAAAATGCTGCTACAAAGTATAGCAGCTGTTTTATAACTACAGTAAAATGTCCTTCAAATAAACCGGTCTGTAAGATTTCAATAGTTGTAAATGTGCCGCCAATTCCAGCTGCTATAGCCCATATCTTTATATCATTTGCTATCTTTAACATTGTTTTAATGGGCGGATTGCCTGTTAAAATAGTGGCTAAAGACCCTATTAGAGCGGCACCTATTACAACCCCTAAAGAAGTACAAAAAACCAACAAGAATTTTTCTCCAAAGCTATTCATGGTTAATCACTCCCTTGTTGAAATATATTTAGTTATAAATTAACCTATGCTCTTAAAATCACTGGACAACAAAAATAAATATTTTATGATAAATAAAATAAAGAGGAATTGAGCTTACGTCTAAAGAAAGATAGTTAAAACAGCACTGAGAGCTTCAATGGAGGTCAGCATGCCCTTTGTCCATTTACATAACCACACAGAATATAGTCTTCTCGATGGGAGTGCGAGGATACAAGCTATGGTAGCCAGGGCTAAAGAGCTTTCCATGCCTGCCATAGCTATTACTGATCATGGCAACATGTATGGTATTATTGATTTTTATAAAGAATGCAAAAAATATGCTATACATCCCATCATAGGTTGTGAGGTGTATGTAGCTCCAAGGTTGAGAACCCAACGAGACCCTGGTTTCGATGACTATCAATATCATTTGGTTTTGCTTGCTAAAGACCAGAAAGGTTACCAGAATCTGCTAGCATTAGTTTCCAATGCTTACTTAACAGGTTTTTATTATAAAGCCAGGGTAGACAAGGATCTTCTAAAAGAGTATTCTGAAGGTCTGATAGCCTTGAGCGGTTGTATAGCTGGAGAGATTCCCTCATTGCTTCTAAGGGGTGATAATGCAGCTGCCTATAATGCAGCAAGGGAATATGTGGATATATTTGGAGAAGAGAATTTTTATCTTGAAATTCAAGATCATGGCATGGAAGAGGAAAGGATGGTATACAGACAGCTGGTTAACATGAGCAGGGAACTTTCTATTCCCCTGGTAGCTACAAATGATACCCATTATGTTTTGAAAAAAAACGCCAGGGTTCATGATATACTTTTGTGTATTCAGACTGCTAAAACAATAAATGATGAAAAAAGGCTAAAGTTTCCTACAGATGAATTCTACCTTAAATCCCATGAGGAAATGGAGCTCCTTTTTGCAGAAATACCTGAGGCCCTTGCAAATACAGTGGAAATTGCCAGGAGATGCAATGTGGAATTTGTTTTTGGAGATTTTCATCTGCCGGATTATACTATACCGGAGGGCTATGATGCCCAGTCCTATTTAAAAGAGCTTTGTTATCAGGGCCTAAGGGAAAGGTATCCAGTTATTTCCCAGGAAATAACTGAAAGACTTGAATACGAACTTTCTGTAATAAATGAAATGAACTTTCCCGGTTATTTTTTGATAGTCTGGGACCTGGTGAACTATGCAAGACAGCAAAATATTCTTGTGGGGCCTGGAAGAGGTTCAGCAGCAGGAAGTCTTGTTGCCTATTCTCTAAAGATTACCAATATAGACCCATTAAAATATGATCTGCTATTTGAACGATTTCTAAATCCTGAAAGAATTACAATGCCAGACATAGATATTGATTTTTGCTTTGAACGCCGAGGGGAATTAATTGATTATCTTTCACTTAAGTATGGACAGGAGCATGTGGCCCAGATAATAACCTTTGGAACAATGGCCGCAAAGGCTGCCGTAAGAGATGTAGGAAGAGTCCTGCATATACCACTGCCAGAAGTGGATAAGGTTGCCAAGTTAATACCAAATGAGTTGGGAATTACCCTTGAAAGGGCTATTCAAATATCCACAGAATTACGCCAGCTTTATGAGGATGACAATACCATACGTGAGCTTTTAGATATAGCTAAAGAAGTGGAGGGTCTGCCGCGCCATGCTTCTACCCATGCAGCAGGTGTTGTAATATCAAAAGAACAGATGATCTCATATCTCCCTGTCCAAAAGGCCAATGACGGAGGAGTAGTCACTACACAGTTTCCAATGGGAATAGTAGAAGAGATTGGACTCCTTAAAATGGATATACTGGGGTTGCGAACTTTGACTGTAATCGGTCAGGTGGTTGAAATTGTCAAAGAAAACAAGGGGATAGAAATTGACATTGATAAGATTTCCCTTGAGGATGACAAAACCTTTGAGATGCTTGGCAGGGGAGAATCAATAGGTGTATTTCAATTAGAATCTGATGGCATGAGGTCTATTTTAAAAAACCTAAAACCAGAAAGGTTTAGTGATCTTATAGCTTTAGTAGCTTTATATAGGCCTGGCCCACTAGGAAGCGGAATGGTTGATGATTTTATTAAGAGAAGGCACGGGGACGTGAATGCCAAGTACCTCCATCCTAAACTTGAACCAATTCTAAAAGATACCTATGGAGTTATTCTTTATCAAGAACAGGTTATGAGAATAGCTAGTGATCTGGCAGGCTTTTCCCTGGGGCAGGCTGATCTTTTAAGGAGGGCCATGGGCAAGAAAAAACCAGAAATAATTGCAAGACAAAAACAGGTTTTCATTGAAGGTTGTGTAAAAAATAATATTAGGGAGAAAATTGCTGAAGAAATATTTGACCTCATGGCTTTTTTTGCCGGATACGGCTTTAATAAATCTCACTCTGCAGCCTATGCCCTGGTGGCTTATCAAACTGCCTACTTAAAAGCCAATTATCCTACAGAATATATGGCTGCTTTGTTGTCCAGCTTAATAGGCAATACTGACAAAAATATATTTTACATGGAAGAGTGTAAAAGACTTGGAATTGAAATTTTGCCTCCCGATGTAAATGAGAGCTCTGTTGATTTCAGCGTCTGCTCAAATAAAATACGCTTTGGGCTGGCTGCTGTAAAAAATGTGGGGGAAAGTGCAATTAAAGGAATAATAAAATCAAGACAAGAAAAAGGGAGGTTTACTTCTTTAACAGACTTTTGCTGCAAGGTGGATTCCAACTGTCTAAACAAAAGGGTGTTAGAAAGCCTGATTAAGTGCGGGGCTTTTACTTCTCTGAATACTCCCAGATCTCAACTCCTTGCCATAATGGATAAAGCTATAGAGATAGGCCATAAAAGGCAGAATGATTTAAAAAGCGGTCAATTATCTCTTTTTGATGTGGGTGCAGGAGAAGATTTTGTAAGGGAAATTAGAATTTCGCCATTGGAAGAATTCAGCACTAGAGACATACTTGCAATGGAGAAGGAAACACTAGGTTTATATATAAGCGGCCATCCCATTAATGAATATTTAGCAAATCTTCGCAGTCAGATATCAAATAATATAGAAGAAATTACCAGCAACATGGATGGTTCAACTGTTGTTATAGGTGGAGTATTGTCTCGCATTAAAAGAAGTGTAACCAAAAGGGGAGAAGCAATGGCTTATGCTACTTTAGAAGACAGTACAGGATCCATGGAATGTCTGGTATTCCCATCGGTTTTGACCCAATATGCCCAGTTACTGCAAGAGGATAATGTTGTGAAAATTGAAGGAAGGATTAGTTACCAAAATGACGAAGTCAAATGTATAGTAAGCACCATTAAAACCATTGAAAAGGATTCAGAAAAATCTCTTACAATCTATTTAGAGAAAGGTTCAGATGAAAGGTTATTAGAGATCATTAGAGAAGTATTGGGTAAATATCCAGGAGAAATACCCGTTTATATAGAATTCTTGGAATACCAAAAAAAAATAATTGTTGATAAAAAGCTTTGGGTAAACCATAATGAAGAATTGGTAGGCTATTTATTAAAATTAAACCTTAAATACCTATTCAAAACTAAGTAACGGAGGCAAGCTAAATGCGCATAGCAATATACCCTGGCACATTTGACCCGGTAACACTTGGACATCTAGATATTATCAGCAGGGCAACAAAACTTTTTGACAAACTAATAATTGGTGTTGCGCAGGACACAGGCAAAAACACTGTCTTTGACATTGACGAAAGGTTAAACCTTATTAAGAACCAAGTTGCAGAAATGGCAAATGTTGAAGTAAAGCCCTTTGGTGGATTGCTGGTTAATTTTGCAAAAAAAGAAAATTGCTGCACTATAATTAGGGGTATTAGAGTAATATCTGATTTTGAATATGAGTTTCAGCTTTCTTTAATGAACAAAAAATTAGCTCCTGATTTGGAAACGGTTTTCTTAATGACATCTAGTGAATATTTGTTTTTAAGTTCTAGCGTTATCAAACAGGTGTCATCCTTGGGGGGGTGTATAGAGGGTTTGGTGCCCACTGATGTATCCAGGGCTCTTTACAAGAAATTAAAGAGCAGCAGGTGAATTTATTTGCAAAATACGGGGGAGTATAAATCTATATATAAGGGGTGATAGAATGGAAAGCTCCAAGGAAACACAACAAAAGTATATAGCAATAAAAGCCCTTGAAAATGGGGTTACAATAATTGGGTTGACAAGGGGAAAGGATACAAAATTTCATCATAGTGAAAAGCTTGACAAGGGAGAGGTTATGGTCGCCCAGTTTACTGAGCATACTTCAGCCATGAAGATTAGAGGAAAGGCGGAAATTTTAACAGAATATGGTAGTGTCCAATCTGGAACTTAAGTAAATTAATAATTAGGGAGGGATACCATATATGTGGACTGTTGTCTATATTGCACAAAATAAAGCCAGAGCTGAGAAGATCAAGGATGTGCTTGTTTCTGAAGGACTTTTAGTTAATCTAAGGGGACTAGGCAATGATCCAGATAACATGTCAAAGGCAGTAGAAATATTAGTTCCAGAATCTGAGGCCGAAGAAGCTCATGAAATTATAAATAGTATTCTATCTGTTTAATGATAAAAGAGGTGATATTATGAAAACCATTGGTGTTCTAACCAGTGGTGGAGATGCACCTGGAATGAATGCTGCCATTAGAGCTGTTGTTAGAAGTGTAATTTACCATGAAAAAGAAATTGTTGGTGTAATGCGGGGTTATCTTGGACTTATAAATGGCGAAATTATTCATATGCATCTGGGGTCTGTGGCAGATATAATCCATAGGGGTGGTACCATTTTGCATACAGCCAGGTGCGAAGAGTTT
>JAGXSK010000007.1 GCA_018333845.1 Clostridia bacterium
TCCCGTGCATTTTTAAATACGTTCAAAAGTCCTTCCCTGTCCTCTTCCAGGATAGATTTTTTTATTTCAGCAAGCTTGCCTTCATGGATTTCCAGCACCTCTAAAATAGCTCTTCTATTGTTCAAACAAATGTCCCGCCACATGTCAGGCTGACTGGAGGCTATCCTGGTGGTATCTCTAAAACCTCCTGCTGCAAGGAGAAACAAATCGGGATATCTGTCCCTTAAGGCACTTGCAGAATTTACCAGGGCAGCTGCAAGCAAATGGGGCAGGTGGCTTACAGCTGCTACCTGGTTATCATGTTCAGATGGGCTCATAATTAAAGGCCTTGCTCCTATTCCCTTGATAATGTTCAAAAGGGTATCTACTGCTTCCCAGGCTGTTTTTTCTGTTGGTGTGAGTATGTAAGCCGAGTTTTCAAATAAATAGGTGTCTGCTCCATCCAGACCCTTTTTTTCAGAACCGGCCATGGGATGGCCAGGAACATAGCTTATATCTCCTGGAAGCACTGCTTCAATTGAAGTGACTATGGTTTCCTTAACACTGCCCACATCTGTTAAAATAGCACCCCTTTTCATATGAGGAATTGCCTTTATTGCCATGGGTACTGTTTGGTTTAGAGAACAAGAAATGACCGTCAAGTCAGCATCCCTAACAGCTTCCTTGACATCCATGGAAAACCAGTCAATAATCCCTGCTTCCTGACCCTTTACCAGGGCAGTCTCATCCACATCATATCCACAAAGGTTTATTCCTGGAAACAGCCTTTTTAAAGCCAGGGCAAAGGAGCCACCTATCAGGCCCAGGCCTATAATTGTCACCTTCCTGGTTGCATTAAGCATTAGTTAAGCTTCCCTCTCTACAGCGTTAGCCACTTTTTTTATTTTTGACAACAGTTTATTATAGTTCTCCTCGGTAAGAGATTGAGAGCCATCACATAAAGCCTCACTGGGCCTTGGGTGAACCTCTATTATTAAACCGTCAGCTCCTGCCGTAACTGCTGCCAGGGCCATGGGGCTCACCAGCCTCCACTTTCCAGTTCCATGACTTGGATCGACTATTACCGGCAGATGGGTCAGCTGCTTGGCTGCTACAACAGCAGATAAATCCAGGGTATTTCTAGTATAGGTTTCAAAGGTTCTGATGCCCCTTTCACAAAGCATGACTTTTTTATTTCCGCCGTTTAATACATATTCTCCTGCCATGATCCATTCCTCAATTGTTGCTGATAATCCTCTTTTTATCAGGACAGGCATGTCAGTTTTTGCCACTTCTCTCAGCAAGGGGAAGTTTTGCATGTTCCTGGCACCAATTTGTAATATATCTGAATAATGGGCTACTAATTCCACATTTCCCGGTTCCATTACCTCTGTAATGATTTTTAGGCCGTAGGTTTCTCCTGCTTCCTTTAAGATCTTAAGCCCCTCTTCTCCCAGTCCCTGGAAGGCATAGGGAGATGTCCTGGGTTTAAAGGCGCCGCCCCTCATTATCTTAACTCCTGAACTTTTTACAATATGGGCTATTTCAAGGGCCTGTTCCCTGCTTTCAACTGCACAGGGTCCTGCCATGATTTGAATTTCATTTCCTCCTATGGTCACATCTCCAATTTCAATAATGGTATCTTCAGCCTTGAATTCCCTTGAAGCCAGTTTATAAGGGGCAAGGATACCAATAACCCTGTCCACACCTTTCATTGTCTCCAGGGAAAAGTCTGCCAATCGAGATTTGTCACCTACAGCGCCTATGATGGTTCTTTCAACACCCCTTGACAAATGGATTGCAAAGCCGCTCTCCTCAAGTTTTTTCGATACCTTTAAAATATCATCTTCACTAGCATCTTTTTCCATTACTACAATCATTATTATCCCTCCATTTTTTAATTTGGCACGCATGCCTGTTTTTCTGGCAGGAATGAAGGGTACAAAAAAGACACTCAAAAGAGTGCTTTCATAAGCCTTCCTTCTACCATCCTACCGTCCTTCCTTTTTGACTTCACTCTAAGGCTAACTACGTCCTACCATTCTACCACCTGCCCAGTCCCAGGATGGGCAGACACTACCAAAAATAACAATATATATTGAATTATTATAATGATTATTTACTGAAAAAGCAACTGTAAATACTGGATTAACTTGATTTATGTGTTTGGCTTGTTAACAGTGCTGCAATTGTTTTAAATTATTTTGCTATTTTTTAATAGCTGCTTTTATGTCTCTAATAAATTGGACAGCTGAATTCATTGCTTCTGCTGGACCTGCTGCCTTTAATGGTTCGCAGCCCTCTCCCTGCATATTTTCACCCTGCAGGGCTTGCTCTATCCTTTCAATCAAACTGCTGCCCACAATCACTCCATCAGCATGCTTAACTGCCTCACGGGCAGTCCCGGGCCCTGAGATGCCAAATCCTACGCATAAGGGCAGCTCTGTATACTGTCTGATCTTATTTAAAAAGCCCTCTAAACCATGGGCTGTGGTATCCCTGGCTCCTGTAACCCCTGCTACACTTACACAGTAAACAAAACCCCTTGAGAGTTCAGCAATCCTTGCAATTCTTTCGGGAGTACTGGTAGGGGCTGCCAGAAATATGAGGTGCACATTCCTCTTATCTGCAGCCATTTTTAATGTATGGGCCTCCTCTACAGGCAGGTCGGGAATTATCAAGCCATCAACTCCAGCAAGGGCAGCCTTTTCAACAAAGGAATCTAATCCTGCAACGTATACCGGGTTGTAATAGGTCATCATTATTAAAGGCACTTGAGTTCTCTCCCTCAACCTTTTAGCCATTGAAAGAATTTTTTCCAGGGTGACCCCACCTGCCAGGGCCCTGCCGGAAGCCCTCTGGATGGTGGGTCCATCAGCAACTGGATCTGAATAAGGGATACCAAGCTCAATAAGATCTGCCCCGCTGTCTGCAAGGAGTGGAACCAGTTCTTCTGTAAAATCAAGGCTGGGGTCACCACAGCTGATGTATGCTATTAGTGCTTTTTCCCCTTTGTTCTGAAGTTCTTTAAAGACCTTATCAATTCTATTCACGCCAATTCACCGCCTATCATACTTAATACTTCATTCACATCCTTATCTCCCCTGCCTGAAAGGCAGACTACAATGACCTTATCCCTGCTTAAAGCAGCAGCCAGCCTGCAGGCATGGGAAAGGGCATGGGCACTTTCCAGGGCTGGAATTATGCCCTCCAGCCTTGCAAGAAGTTTAAAGGCATCTAATGCTTCCCTATCTGTTACAGGGTGATACTGGGCCCTGCCGGTATCTTTAAGATAACTGTGTTCTGGTCCCACTCCCGGATAATCAAGACCCGCAGAGATAGAATGGGCTGGAAGTATCTGGCCATCATTATCCTGAAGCAGATAGCTCAAGGCACCGTGTAAGACCCCCTTGCTTCCTGCAGTCAAGGTTGCAGCATGGTGTCCAGTGCTTAAGCCGCTGCCTCCAGCTTCCACTCCAACCAGCTGTACTTCATCTAGCTCCTTAAAGGGATGAAAGAAGCCCATGGAGTTGCTTCCACCACCAACACAGGCTACCAGATAATCTGGCATCCGCCCTTGCGCTGCCTGGACCTGCTCTTTGGTTTCCTCGCCAATTATTTTTTGAAAGTCTCTTACCATTGTTGGATAGGGATGCGGTCCAACAACAGAGCCTATGACATAGTGGGTGGCATGGGATGTGGCAGCCCAGTTGCGCAATGCTTCATTGGTGGCATCCTTTAATGTCCTGGTGCCTGTGTGCACCTCATTGACCTTTGCCCCCAAAAGCTTCATCCTGAATACATTCAGGCTCTGACGTCTTACATCCTCTGTTCCCATGAATACTTCACATTGAAGATTAAGAAGTGCTGCTGCAGTTGCAGTTGCC
The DNA here is from genome assembly GCA_018333845.1 of Clostridia bacterium. GTDB lineage: Bacteria > Bacillota > DSM-16504 > Desulfitibacterales > Desulfitibacteraceae > Desulfitibacter. The sequence goes on from JAGXSK010000007.1 coordinate 3,867, forward strand.
ACCCCATGCTGGCCGGCACCTGTTTCAGCAATGACCCTTTCTTTACCCATTTTCCTGGCAAGCAGAACCTGTCCCAGACTATTATTTATTTTATGGGCTCCTGTATGGTTCAGGTCCTCTCTTTTGAGATAGATTTTGGCACCACCCAGATAATCAGTGAGCTGCCGGGCATAATATAAAGGTGTTGGCCTGCCAACATACTCTTTGAGATAATACTTGAATTCATTTAAAAAATCCTGGTCATCCTTGTATTTTAAATAAGCCTTTTCCAGTTCATTTAACGCTGACATTAATGTTTCGGGGACATACTGGCCCCCAAATTCTCCAAAATACCCTGAAGGGTTATTCAAAGCCATCGCCTCCTAAGCACCTGATTTTTTAACTTGATATATAAGCTGTTTTAGCTTTTCATGGTCTTTTACACCGGCTTGTCTTTCAACGCCGCTGCCCACATCTATTCCAAAGGGGTTAGCCTCTTTAATGGCCTGGAGCACATTCAGGGGATTTATTCCCCCTGCTACTATTACCGGCATGTCCCGGGTAAGGCTTTTTCTTAATTGGGGCACCAGCCTCCAGGGAAAGGTTTTTCCTGTGCCGCCAGGAATCCCTTCCACATAAGTGTCCAGAAGGATTCTATCCACAACCCCTGATGCAGCATAGGGCCCTATCTCCTCCCAGCCCATGCGCTCATTTACTCTAAAAGCCTTGATTACTTTATACTGGGCAAACCCCTTACAGTATTTGGGGGATTCACTGCCATGAAGCTGGAGTCCAGTAAGTCCGCAAAACCTGGCTGCAGCCTCCACTTCCTGGGCTTTTTCATCAAGAAAAACTCCGATTTTTTCCACATGTCCTGGTAAAAGGTCAATAATTTCTTTAGCCGCCTGGGGCTTAACCTTGCGTTTGCTGTCTGCAAATATAAAGCCCAGGGCATCTGCTCCAAGTAAAACTGCCTCCTGTGCATCTAAAAGATTGGTTATGCCGCAGATTTTTATCCAGGTCATAAAGGATATCCTCCTGGAGCATATCCTTCTAAAAGCTCTTTTACCTTGCCTTCAATATCTGGACTGGTAATTAAAGCCTCCCCTACCAGAATGGCATCCACCCCAACTGATGCCAGCTCCTTTACATCTTCGTAAGTGGAAATACCGCTTTCACTTACAAGAATACAGCTGTCAGGGATGTACTGGGCCAGTTCCATGGTTGTTGCAATACTAGTTTTAAAGGTTTCTAAATCCCTGTTATTAATACCAATTATCTCAGCTCCACAATCAAGGGCAACCTGGAGTTCCCCTTTAGAATGAACCTCCACCAGGGCATCAAGGCCCAGCTCATGGGCAAGGTGG
>JAGXSK010000008.1 GCA_018333845.1 Clostridia bacterium
AGTTCTGGTGCAAGTTGGGAGGCTAAAAAGATGGCTGTCGGCCCATCTGCTCCTCCTATTATTGCTATTGCTCCTGCTTCGCCTGGGGTAAATCCTAAAAATAATGCCCCTAAAAATGTTGCAAATATTCCAAATTGGGCTGCTGCTCCTAGTAACAGGGTTCTAGGGTTTGCTATTAATGGCCCAAAGTCTGTCATTGCGCCTATTCCCAAAAATATCAAGGGCGGAAAGATTACCAGATTTATACCCTGGTACAGGTGAAATAGTAAGCCTCCTGGGTCCATTATTCCTGTAAGGGGCAGATTTGTTAACATTGCTCCAAATCCTATGGGCAGCAGCAGCAGGGGTTCGTACTTTTTTACTATTGCCAGGTATATCAAGGTAAAGGAGATAATAAGCATTACTATTTCTCCCAGGCCTATGTTTATGAATCCGGTTCCTAATATAAGCTTTTCTAAAGCTTTGGTTATCAATTGTGCCATCTCCCTTTACTTAAGAAGCAGACTGCTTTTTGCTCCTTGTTTTTTATCCTATTACCAGCATTGCTTCTCCAGAGTTTACTGCCTGGCCTTCTGCTACTAGGATGTCTTTTATCTGTCCGTCTACCGGTGCTGTTATTTCGTTTTCCATTTTCATGGCTTCTAGTATGAGTATGACTTGTCCTGCTCCTACTGTGTCTCCCGGTTTTACTTTTATGGATAGTACTTTGCCTGGTATTGGTGCCGGTACTATTTCTCCTTCTCCAGGGGCTGCTTTTGCTGCTTCTTTTGCTGGCTGCTGGGCTGCTGGCCTGGGTTCTGCCTTGGGGGGATCTGCAGGTACTGGTGCTGCTGGTTTGGGTGCAGGGACTGTTGTGCTTACTTGCACTCCTCCTATTTCTTCTACTTCTACTTCATATGTTTTTCCTTCTACAGTTATTTTTAGTTTTTTTATCATTTTATTTTCCCCTTTCGTCAATGCTATATGGTTTGTTCGTATCTTCCTAGTCTGCTCCAGTTTGGACTCAGGTCATGGTTTATTCTTTTTATTGTGATTATTTGATAGGTTTTTCTGGTATTCATTGTGCTTGCTGCTGCTGTAATGACTGCTAGTATTTCTGGGGTAATCTCCCCTTCTTGTTCTGTTTGTACTGGCTCTTGTATGGTGGGAGCAGCTACCTTGTTTATTTTTTCAAAGTCTTTTTTGGGGGTTGGCTCCTTGTCTGCTAGTATTTTTGACATGCTTGCTGTGAGTACAGCAAGTAAGGTAAGGGCTACTAATACTACTCCCATGCCAATTACAATAACTTGAATACCCAGTGTTAGTTGTTCCATTTCTATGCCTCCTCATGCGCTTCTTTTCTATATATGCTCTATGTTTCTAATTCCGACTTCTAACCTCCGACCTCTGACTTCCGACTTCTGACTTCTGACTTCCGTCTCCTGACTTCTAACTTCCGACTTCTGACCTCTGTTTACAGTGGTATATTATTGTGCTTTTTGGCCGGTCTTTGTTCACGTTTTGTAATAAGCATTTCTAATGAGTTGCACAGGTATGGTCTTGTTAATGCCGGGTCTATTACTGTGTCCACAAAGCCTCTCTGGGCTGCTATAAAGGGGTTGGAAAATTTTGTTCTATATTCTTCTATTTTTTCTGTTCTTTTTTCTATTGGGTCATCTGCTTCTTCTATGTCTTTTCTAAATATGATATTGGCTGCTCCTTCTGGTCCCATTACTGCTATTTCTGCACAGGGCCAGGCTATTACCTGGTCTGCTCCCAAGTCTCTGCTGCACATTGCCAGGTATGCTCCTCCATAGGCTTTCCTTATTACCAGGGTTATTTTTGGCACTGTTGCTTCTGCATAGGCATGGAGCATTTTTGCTCCATGGCGGATTATTCCTCCGTATTCCTGGTCTGTTCCTGGCAAAAAACCTGGTACGTCCACGAAGTTTATTATGGGTATGTTAAAGGCATTGCAGAAGCGTATAAATCTTGCTGCTTTGTCTGATGCGTTTATGTCCAAGCATCCTGCCATTATTCTTGGTTGGTTTGCTATTATTCCTATGCTTCTTCCCTTAAGTCTTGCAAAGCATATTACTATATTCTGGGCATAGAGCTTCTGGACTTCTAAGATTTGTCCATTGTCTACTACTGTTTTTATTACGTCTCTTATATCATAGGGCTTGTTGGGGTCTACTGGTACTATGTCCATTAGTTTTTCTTCTGCTCTGCCTGGGTCATCTTCTGTTTCTTTTATTGGGGCTTCTTCCATGTTGTTTGATGGCAGGTATGTTAGTAGCTCTTTGATTTTTTCCAGGCATTCTTCTTCTGTTTTTGCTGCAAAGTGGGCTACTCCACTTTTTCGGTTATGGGTTACTGCTCCTCCTAGTTGTTCTGGGCTCACTTCTTCTCCTGTTACTGTTTTTATTACTTGCGGGCCTGTGATAAACATCTGGCTTGTTTTTTCTACCATGAATACAAAGTCCATTAGTGCTGGTGAGTATACTGCTCCTCCTGCACATGGTCCCATGATGACTGCTATCTGGGGTATTACTCCTGAGGCAAGGGTGTTTCTGTAAAAGATTTGCCCGTAGCCGCTTAATGCATCTACTCCTTCCTGGATTCTGGCTCCTCCTGAGTCGTTTATACCGATACAGGGTGCTCCCATTTTCATGGCCATGTCCATTACTTTACATATTTTCTTGGCATGCATTTCTCCCAGGGAGCCTCCTACTACTGTGAAGTCCTGGGCATATATGTAGACTAGTCTTCCGTATACTGTTCCGTAGCCTGTTATGACGCCTTCTCCTGGTGCTTCTACTTTGTCCATGCCAAAGTTTGTTGCTCTGTGGGTTACAAACATGTCTAGTTCTGTGAATGTTCCTGGGTCTAAAAACTTCTCAATTCGTTCCCTGGCTGTCATTTTACCCTGGGAATGCTGCTTTTCTATTTTTTTTTGGCCGCCTCCCTCTTTTACCTTTTCCTGCATGCTCCGTAATTCAGCTATCTTTTCTTCCATTGTCATAGTATCTCTCCCCGTTTTTAGTATTGCCTATATTCTTGCATTTTCGCTAAAAAATTATTACCTGGTATTAATATCTGCTGCATTATGATTCTAGTACAAAACCTCCAAATTTTATAGAAATGTCACTTACTCTATAAAGCGGCTTATACATTTTAAACATTCATGTTTTTCATAAACATTAACTAAATATTGCTTTTTTGCAGTGAAATCATACATTAAATAAGTACAATAAAAATCTTTTAATCTCCTCTTTATTTTGTAAAGAATACTGGTATGTTTTGTTTACAGCATAAAAAAAATCCCTATCCAGCGTGGCAGGGATTCAAGCAGACTTATCTAGGACATGAGTGATGGTCCACACCCAGAGAATATGCTTATCTTGTTTATTATTTTTTTATCACTTTCGGAAAATACAAATTTACCTGATCTTAACTCATCCAGGATTAGCCATCTAAAATCATTGTACTGCCTTGCTTCAGGTTCTCCAAAATGACGGACACACAAATAGGCTAATATAAAAACTTGTTTTCCATCAACCACATGGGATACTACTTTAAAAATATCCAGAATGGTGATTTCAATCCCCAGCTTCTCCTTGACATTTCTGATAAGGCCTGCTTCTGGATCTTCTCCAGCAGTTAGTACCCCCCCTGGAAATTCCCATGAACCTTTACCATGAGACTGACCTATTAAAAATTTATTGTTTTCTTCTAAAATAGCAACAGTTGCAACTGAAGTCTCCATATCTCCACTCCTGTATATTAACTTTCTAATTCTATTTTATTCATGACAATAATAAATTCTGCATCAATAAATTCTACATCACTACACTAATTACCTTTTTTTATTGCAAGATTCACCAGAAAACCTTGTATGAGGGAGATTGCAAGGCCTCTCAAAATCAGCCAGCGGAACCGTCCCCCTGGCTTAAGAAAAAATGCTACTTATGTACTAAGTAGCATTTTTTCTTAAAAACCTTCTATAACAAATTGTTTAAAGGGTCCCAGTCCCTTAACATCAATTTTAATATCTCTTTCTGTTCCTTCATCTTTAGGCATGTAAACAGTTATGCCTTCTACTTCAAAAACGCTGTAATCCTCTGGATTTTCCGGTTTGCCTGCATGCACGGCAGGCTTTATAAAGGTGCCTGCTCAGCTGCGTGTAACTTCTTTTTTCAAAATTATTTCATTAGTTTTTTTCTCTATTAATGTCTTGGCATTGGGTGATATACTGATTTTCATGGTCATGCCTCCCTCGTAAAATTATATTTAAAAATATTTTTGGTTTTTTGTTTAGATGCTTTTAATATTAGATAATTTCCATGGCCAGTTAAACTATTCCTGCTAACTTTTGTAAAGATTTCATGAAGATTGGCAGTGAAATACATTGTCTTACTTTGGGGTTTTCCCAGACCACACACTATAGCCGCCGCTGAGACTTTTCACATTAAATCCATGATGCTTTAGGATTTTATAGGCAAGGTATGAGCGATAGCCTATGCCACAATAAATTACTATGGGAACATCCTTATCTAAATCGTCAAACCACTCACGGATTTCATCTACTGGCATTATATCAGTATCTGGAATACGTCCCATCATATCTATGTCAGATATGCTTCGACAATCTACCAACTGTATTTCTTCTCCCTTTTCTAACAAGTCATTAAATTCATTAATATTAATTGTTTCAACCTCACCCCTCATTAAATTGGCAGCCACCATCCCAGCAATAATTACAGGGTCCTTGGCTGATGAAAAGGGAGGTGCATAAGCAAGGTCCAGGTTTTCCAGATCTTCAACAGTTAAATTGGCGTAAATTGACGTTGCCAGTACATCTATTCTTTTATCAACACCCTTTGCTCCAACAATCTGGGCCCCTAAAAGGCGGCCTGTACTTTTTTCAACTAACAGCTTGATTATCATCCACTCGGCTCCAGGATAGTATCCTGAATGACTCTTGGTCGCCGAGTAGGAGATAAAATAGTCTATCTTCTCTTTAGCAATCTCCCTTTCCGACAACCCTGTTTTTGCTGCCACCATGTCAAATATTTTTACTATAAAAGTTCCAAGAACTCCCTTAAATTTAAGCTTCCCGCCAGCCGCATTGGCACCAGCAACTCTACCCTGCTTATTTGCTGGCCCTGCCAGGGGCATTCTTACCTTTTTACCAGTTACTAGATGTGTACTTTCCACAATATCCCCTGCTGCGTATATATGAGGGTCATTTGTCTGCATGTAATCATTCACCACAACTCCACCAGCACTACCAATTCTTATGCCAGCATCCTCTAATATTTGCAGGTTGGGTTTAACCCCTATGGATACTACTACTAGATCAGTTTCAATGGAGGTACCAATATCAAGGACAGCCCTTGCAACTTTGCCATCTTTGCCCTCAAACCTTGCCACTCCCTGGCCGAGAACTATCTTAATATTTTTTTCCTCAAGTTCAGTTTGCAACTTTTTTGTCATTTCATGGTCAATGGCTGGCAGAACCTGTTTGTCTTTTTCAATTAAGGTTACTTCTAACCCCCTGTTAACAAAAGCCTCAACCATTTCCAATCCAACAAACCCTGCACCTATTACTGTTGCCTTTTTAATGGCAGGATTTGCAAGAGCCTGCAAAATATTATCCATGTCCTGCACAGTCCACAAATTATGTATATTTTCCAGTTCAATTCCTGGTATTAAAGGCTTTAGGGGGCTTCCACCTGTTGCTATAATGAGCTTGTCATAGGTTTCCCAGAAGGTTTCTCCTGTTGTATGGTTTATTACCTGAACCCTTCTATTTGTTCTATCTATCTTAATTACCTCATGATTTATTCTGGCATCAATGTTATACCATTTCTTAAATCTATCAGGCGAGACTAAAAAAAGATTATCTCTTTCTGGGATTTGACCTCCAATGTGGTAGGGCAGACCACAGTTGGCAAAGGATACATAAGCACTACGTTCAAATATAATAATCTCAGCCGTTTCATCTACCCGCCTGGCCTTTGTAGCTGCTCCTGCTCCACCTGCTACTCCACCTGCTACTACTATTTTTCTTTTCAAATTAATACCCCCTCGCATTGATAATGCTTTTACCAGATTTTTATTGCTGCCCCTATTCTTTATTCTACTACCCAGAATTATTATTTCAACTATAGATGACAAATATCCTGCATATGAATGGTGAATAAGTTTTATAATATTCCCTTATTAGTAATCCAAGTTTCGTATTATAAAGGGAGCCAGTGTAAAACCAATACGGTTTTTTGCTCATTTATGAATCAACAGTTGCGTTATTTGCTCATTTATGAATCAACAGTTGCGTTAAAAGGTTAATTAGGGTTCATGCATATGGACATTTGCATGTTATTTATATAGTATATTATTCATAAAGCTATTTCTAATTCTTAAGTATACTAATTTTAATCTGGGAGATGATGTAAGGTGAAAAAAGCTGCTGCAATACTATTATTAATTATAATTTTACTTGTTCCCACCTTGACAACAGCTAATGATGCTCAGGGCGGCTATAATTATAATTCTGATGATTTACTTGAACCTGTAATGGCACGAGCCAAAATTATTGATATGCTTTATGAAGGCGAGGGAGATTATGGTTTTGTCCATCAGTTATTTGCAGCAGAAATCTTAACAGGTCCCTTCAAGGGAGAAACTGTCCTGGTTGAGAATGCCTTTTCTGGCAATCCTGCAATGGATATGATTATCAATCCTGGCGACAAAGTCATACTGGCAATGGAGGTAATAGATAATCAAATTACTGCAGCCTATCCACAGGACTTCTATAGAGAATTTCATATTTATCTTTTGACTGGAATATTTATTTTAGTGATATTAGTTATTGGCCAGTTAAAGGGTTTAAAAGCCATTATAGCCCTTGGCATTACAATACTCCTTATTGCAAAGGTCATGCTGCCGGCAATGCTTAAGGGATACGATCCCCTTATGCTGGCCATTATTATCTCGGTAATAGTTACCACCATAACCCTGGTAACTATTGGCGGCTTAACCGCTAAAACCCTTGCAGCCATTCTTGGTACTACAGGGGGAGTTTTAGTAGCGGCCTTTATCTCCGTATGGATTGGGCATGCAGCCAAGCTGACAGGTTTAAGTGGTCAGGACGCTCAAATGCTCATGTATATTGCAGATAATGTAGGCTTTAACTTCAAAAATCTGCTTTTTGCAGGCATTATAATTGGGGCTCTAGGTGCTGTAATGGATGTGAGCATTTCCATAGCATCTGCAATGGAAGAAGTCAAGTGTAATAACCCGTCCATCTCAAGGACCAGACTAATACAGTCTGGAATGAATGTTGGCAAGGATATTATGGGTACCATGACAAACACTTTAATCCTTGCTTATACAGGGGCGTCCATACCCTTGCTGCTTTTATTCCTTGCTTATGAGCAGTCGTATTTAAAAATAGTTAATATGGATTTTATAGCTACCGAGTTTGTAAGGTCCTTATCAGGCAGCATTGGACTTATATTTACCATTCCTATAACTGCTTTGGTAAGTGCGGCATTGACCAGAACTTCATCATCCAGAAAGAGTTCTAAAGAAACGACCATGTAGTATTAAACTCTTGAAAATTGCTTTATAAGAGCTGATTAAAGTCAGCTCTTTTTCATTTTCTAGCAGTACACCCCAGGCAGTACCCCTGGTTATGCGGCCAAATGTCACCAAATGCATAGAAAAACTAAAGTTTTTTTAAAATAATACTGCTTAAGTTAATGTTAATTCTTTGAAATAAAGTATATAATGATAAATGTAAAATCAACTACGAGGGGGAAGAAAAATGTCATTGCAAGAGAAAATAGCTATTATTACTGATACTTCTTGTGACTTGCCGCAAGATACAATTGACAAATACAATATTCATCTGCTTCCGTTAAAGATTATATATCAAGATAAAGAATATGATGATAGATTAGAGATTTCAGCAGAGGAAATTTATGCAAGGTTTGCGGAAGAAGTACCAACAACTTCAATGCCTTCTAGAGACACTGCAGCAAAGCTGTTTGAAAGCTTACGTGCTCAGGGTTATCAAAAGATTCTGGCCATATTATTGTCAAGTGGTTTAAGTGCTACATATGAAATGGTAGAAAACTTAAGAAAAGAGTTTTCCGATATAGATATCAGGGTAATCAATTCCAAATCCCTTTCCATGGGGTTAGGCTTTCTCGTAGTTGAAGGGGGCAAGCTTCTTGAAGAAAAGAAAATGCAATTTGAAGAAATTATTCAAAGCTTGAAAAAAACCCGCGAAAGAATAAATCTCTTTTATGCTATTCCTACCCTGGAATATTTACGAAAGGGAGGCAGGATTGGTCTGGTGTCAGCTACCCTTGGCTCTCTTATAGATTTAAAGCCAGTCATATCCATAAATGAAGAAGGTAAATATTATTCTCATGCCAAGGTAAGGGGCAGGAAAAAGTCCATTGCCAGGATCATTGAACTAGTTGAGGAGCTAAGTAACGGCAGGCAAATCAATGTTGCTGTCATGCATGGGGATGCAGAAGAAGAAGGCCTGAAAATTAAAGAATACTTTGAGAAAAAGCCAAATGTAAAAGAAATTTTCTTTGGCCAAATCAGTCCTGCTTTAGTTGTGCACACTGGTCCAGGGTTAGTTGGAATATGCTACCAGCTAATTGATTAAATGTTGTACAAAGTTACATAGTACAAAATACAGCCGTGTAAAAAGCTGCAGAAATTATTTTTGCAGCTTTTTACACAATCAGAAAATATAAGTTCCACAAAGTAGATAGTGGCCGGCCAAAACGCAGAATCCAAGCTGCATAGCCGACCTAGAACGCCCTGTTCGTCTTCAAAAAGCAAGTCTGCATCGGCTTAAGATACAGGCTTATTCTTCTAGTAATTTATAGAGTTCATCTGTAAATTCTCCAGTAGGCTCCATTGAGTTTAAAAGCTGAAAATATTTAATAGCCAATGCGGTCATTTCCCCAAATCTGCCGTCAGCTGGACCCCAGTATACACCAACCTCCCTGAGTCTGTACTGCCATGGTATAAGGTTTTGGGAGTTTGCTCCATACTTTAAATTAGTTTTGCTCAAAGGAGGATAATCTCCAATGACTACAACTGGAGTGCCTATCCTAACAAGGGGAAAAAGCTCCTGAACATGCTGGTTGAACATTCTGATACAGCCTGCAGAAGCTCTTCTGCCTATAGACCATGGCTTGTTTGTTCCATGAATTCCATAGTTTCCCCATGGCACATTAAGACCTAACCAACGAGTGCCCAGAGCCCCTCCACCTCGTATTGATTTATTAACCACTTTGAACTCCCCTACTGGTGTAGGTGTTTTATTTTTGCCTATGGCTACAGGATACTCTTTGAATATTTTGTTATCCAGGTAGACAGTAAGACAGCTGGTATTCTTATCTATAACAATTTTCATGTCGCCATCTATATCCTTTAAGTCTTTATCTGGTGTCGGTGGTGCCTTCACGTTCTGGGCAAGAAGCTCCCAAGTTTCCAGGGTAACCATGGAGGAGGAACCCATCCCATGATCTCTATGAAATCTAATTACAGCTCTTTGGGTTGGGTAATCATATACTCCTGATATACTGCCAGTATAATACCCAAGCTCTTTTAGTCTTTCCTGCAGTTCCTCTACATCTGGACCCTCCTGGGCAGGTTCAGTAGCTGATAATACCCTATCACTATCATGACACCCCACAAGCAATGGTTCTTCTGAACCAGCTAAGGAAATATCTATAGATATGAGCAATAGATTTATAAGAAAAAATAAAAAAAAGGCATAGGGTAATTTTTTCATCAAGACACCCCACCAACTAATTAGTCAATAATTAGTATTCATAAGGTATCTTATCTATGCCTCTGGTTCATAACTAAATTAACTAATTATTGCCTTTTTACTTGAAAACCCTCGCGTCCAGGCTGGTTTCCTTAACCTATGAGTTGTTAGATATTCCACCAATATGATTTTCATAAGGTTGATTTATATTACTTTATTCCATACTGGGATCCTGATTTTTGTCCATAGCGTGTAGCCATATCCTCTTGTTCTGCTTTTATCAATTCCTCAGCTAATACTACTGGTTTACCTATCATACTGGCATATATGTATGATTTAGCACTTGCCTCCAGCAGCTCACATACATCAAGTGCTCCAGCAAGGCTCTTACCTACCCCAACTGCACCGTGATTTGCCAGCAGGGCAGCAGGTTTATTGCCTAAAGCCTCCACTACATTTTCGGCAAGCTCCCAGGTTCCAACCCTGGCATAATCAGCAGTTTTAACCCCTCCTCCAAAAACTATGGCCATTGCATCAATTACTGGAGGAAAGTCCTGCCTGGTAACGGCAATGGCAGTTGCATATACTGAATGGGTATGTATGACGGCATTCACATCTGACCTTGCCTTTAAAATAGCCCTGTGCATGTTAACTTCAATTGACGGTTTTCTTTTCCCCTCAACAATATTTCCTTCCAGATCCAGCATGACTAGATCTTCTGATATTAACTGATCATAGGCCATACCACTTGGGGTAACCATCATTAAATCTTTACTTACCCGGACACTAATATTTCCTCCTGTACCTGTAACCAGGCCCTTTGTAATTAATAGGTTGCCATATTTAATAATTTCTTTTTTTAGGAATTCCTGCTCAATGGACATAATTCACCCTCCAGGTATACTTTTTTAGGCATTTAAGGCATCTGTCAGCCTTGAATTAAAATAGTGTTAATTCCCCTTCCTCTGAACCCTCATCCAACCTGCCCTCCTCAAAAATTCCTTGCTGTAAACATAGATTGGACCAATCTAATTTATAGCAGCTTTAACAGGGAAACCCTATTGCCTTTTTATTATAATCAAAAAAATAATCATATAAAAGTGCACATCAATTTTAATTAATCAATTGATAAAAAAAAGAACCTATAGTATATAGGTCCATGAAGTATTTCTTTATTGAATTTAACCTGTCTGCTTGTTGTTTTCATCCACAAAAACTATATTGGGCTCATAGCTTTCCGCTTCTTCTGGAGTCATATAACAATAGGCTATAATAATCACCTTATCCCCT
>JAGXSK010000009.1 GCA_018333845.1 Clostridia bacterium
CAGGGCACCAGATGGGGCTATGCCAATTTTCCAGCCTTTTTTCTCCAAAGTATCCATCAGCCTGCCAAAGGTTACTCCTGCCTCTACAGTGACTGTTCCATTTTCCTCGTCAATATTTAAGATGCGATCCATCCTTAAGGTCTCAAGTACTATCCCTCCCTGGCCAGCTAAACACCCACCTTCCTGGGCGGATCCCCCTCCACGAGGTGAAACAGGAAGCTTATGTTCATTTGCATATTTCATGATGCCAGCTACTTCTTCAGTGGTCCTGGGCCTAACTACTAGTAATGGTTTTGAAGAAGGAGAAACTGAAAAATCATTGGTATAGGTCAATAGGATAAAATCTTCAGCTGTAACGTTTTTGGATCCAACTATTTCAGCAAGTTCTTTTACAAGTATACCAACATCCATCTTGACACACCCCTTTATAAGCTATGCTGGAAACATAATCTCTTTCATGCTCCGTACAAGGCTGGCAGGATTTTCAGATTGCCAAACCCTTCTGCCTATAGCTACTCCTGAAGCTCCAGCTTCCATTAATTCCTTGACCATGCCTAGAGTACCATTAGTGCCATCTTGATTTGCTCCACCTGCTACCACAACTGGCAGTCCAACAGCATCAAGTATCTGCTTAAAGGCCTCTGGATCACCACAGTAGTTGGTCTTTATAATATCTGCACCAAGCTCCATGCCCAGGCGAGAAACATGGGCTATGGCTTCAGCATCAAAAAACTTTTCACTGGACGGCATCATTTCTGCCAGCACTGGCATCTGATATTCATAACTCTGCTCAATTAATTCACTCATCCATTTCATAATACTGCATTCGCCACCCCTGCCAAAGAAAATAGAAACTGCAACAGCGTCAGCATCAACCCTGAGTGCTGTCTTTAAAGTGGCAGCTGGTGTCTCTTGAAGAGCTTCTGAACTAGGTCCTGCTACAATGCTCACCCTCAATACTATTCCAGTATCAGGCTTCATTATTGGTGCAACCTGGTTTAAAAATCCTGGAGTTACTAGTAAAGCATTTGCCCCGCCATCTAATACATCCTGCACAATTTTTTTAGGGTTATTAATGCCTTTTATGGGTCCTAACCAGGGAGCATGATCCAGGGGAACCATTAAACATCTTTTATTTGGACCCAAAAACAACCTTTCCATTCTTCTTTTTTTACCGCTCATACATGCACTTCCTTTCTATTTGGTGAATGCTTTTTTGTTAAACCTTATTTTAAACAAGATGCAAATTTTGAAAATTTTTTATAATTGACATATGTTTTTTGATAGCAGGCCTGATTTTGCATCTTGAAACTGACCTTTTCTGGTTCATTAAAGGTAGCCACAAGATTATTTTCAAAATTACCCAAGGCCAGGTGTTCTTTACAAAGGGCATATAACACCCTGGTCACTGTTTCTTCTCCAGCATATACCAGTACATCTTTTTCACAAACATCGGCTATGATTTGTAAAAGACCAGGGGTTCTTATACCACCTGCAGCAAGGACAAGCTCTTCAACCTTCATACCAGACTGTTCAAAAAGCTCTAGTATATGCTTGAGGCTATAAGCCACGCCTTCCAGAACAGCCCGGCCTAAATGCCTTTTATCATGAGATAGCTTTAAACCATAAAATCCTCCTCTAATATCATCATTCCAATAGGGACTCCTTTCTCCCGCCAAATAAGGAATAAAGCAAATTCCATCAGCACCTGGATCTATGGTTAGCACCTCTTGTATCCAATCGTTAAAAGATAATTTATTCTGTAATGCTGACAGTATATTTTCATAAAACCAGAGTATGGCTGCACCAGTGGTAGATGATACACCCCCAAAAAGATGATATGACCCAAGTTTTAATGAGTATAAAGACTGATCAGGAGCATCAACTCTCAGGTTGCTATCAATAGGGGTAAAGATCATGGAAGAACTGCCTATTGAGCATACAACCCTGCCGGGTTTTAGTGGAGCCCCTCCTATCAAGGCAGCCATATCACCCATGCCTACTATTACCTTGACTTTTTCATTCAAACCTAGCTCTTTTGCTGTAGTTTTTAAAACATCTCCGCCATTATCTCCAGCTACTTTAATACCTGGAAGCACCCTGGGGTCAAAACCAACTAGATTAATCCTCTCCAGGGACCATGTCTCCTTGTCCCAGTCATATAATCCCGAGCCAAGGGCATCAGTAGTATCTGTGCAATACTCTCCAGTTAGCTTCCAGCGGAGATAGTCCTTAGGCCATAATACCCTATCTGCCTTTAATATTATTTCAGGCCTGTTTTTTCGCAGCCACAGCAGTTTAGAAATGGTATAGGTGCTGTTTAACTGGTAAGGAGGAAGCTTTAGCCTGGCAGCAAGTTCTTCTGTTTCAACTACGGCTCTTCTGTCAAGCCACATTATGGTTGGAGAAAGCAAGCCGTCATTTTTATCTAATAGGATTGCCGTGTGCATCTGTCCTGTAAATGCCAGTGCCTTGATTTGTTTTAAATCTAATCCCATTTTTGAAAGGGCCTTCAAGGAGTTTTTAAAAGCCTGCCACCAAATCTCTGGATTTATCTCAGCCCATCCGGGATAAGGTGTTTGATAATAATACTTCTCCTTTGCAATACCCATTATTATTCCAGTAAGGGAATAAAGGACTGCTTTTAATGAAGAAGTGCCAATATCTACACCTAGAATACCGGGTTCTGCTTTATTCACCCATTTCCCCTCCAACCTCAATCATTACCTTCATTCCCTGACACCTGGCAACTATATCAAGGCCTTCCTGGAGCTTACTTAAAGGCAGGAGATGAGAAACCAGGGGTTCTACTTTAACTAATCCGTCTTCAATTAATTTCAATGCTTTATAAAAATCATTGGAAGTACTGTCTGCAGAACCCAGCAGATTTAGCTCCTTGTAATGTATCAAGTTAGGATCAACACTTATAGGGTCTACTGGATAAATTCCTGCAAAGATATTTACTCGTCCTCCAATTGCTAGAGCTTTGACCGTCTCTGATACCAGTGGTGATGAAGGCACTGTAACAACTGCTGCATCTGCCCCATTTCCATTAGTTAATTCCTTTATAGCTGCCACCATGTCCTGGTCAGAACTATTGATAATTTCATCAGCACCCAGTTCCCTGGCCAGGTCAAGGCGTTCTTGGATTAAGTCCACTGCAATAACGCGAGCACCAAATGCTTTTGCTACTTGTGCATGAAGCTGGCCTATAGGTCCAACCCCTACTACAACTTCTGTTTCCAGGGGCTTCAAATTAAGCATTTTTTGGCCCCTGTATACTGTAGCAAGAGGTTCAGTAAAAGCTGCACTTTTTAAACTAACACCATGTTTAATGGGATAAATATTTTTTCTGGGAAAAGCAGCATACTCTGCATAGCCCCCAGGCAAAAACGTGGGGCTAAGACATTTATTTTCTCTTTCATTCCTGCAGTTTTCACAAACACCACACTTAACAATAAAATCGCCAACAACTGGGGTTCCTACCTCTAGGTCCTTAACATCAGAGCCAACTTCTGCAACTATCCCTGCAATTTCATGACCGAGAATACGTGGCAGGGGAACACTTTTTTTGCCCAGATATACCCTGAGATCCCATGGACAAATTCCTGAAAAAGCAATCTTTACAAGAACATCTTTAGAACCTATCTCATAAACAGGTTTTTCTCTCATTTCAATTTTTCCTGGTTCAACGCACCACATGGAGTTCATGTCTTTAGCCATTTGGCTGCCTCCTAATTAATTTTTTAGAGTTTCCTAAAAGCCTTAGTCTTTCAATTTGTATTGTCTAGTAGTTGCCCTTACTGAATACTTAAAACGATCTGCCCTATTATACTGGTAGCTGTATTCTATAGGTGAGCCTTCCTGGTCAAAGGTAATTCCCTCAACAAGCAAAATCGGATCACCCTGATGTATATTCAGCATCTTTGCCTGACGGCTGTTTGCTGCAATGGCTTGGACCGTATCTTCAGTTTCCTTGATAATCATTCCCTTTTGAGTCAGCAAAGCCCACAGGGACACTTCTTTTTCCAACTCTTCCGGGTATAAAAATACACCAGGGGGCAAGTTTAAATGTGAGGTGCTGTAGGCTACAGGTTCTTCATCAACTGTTCTTAAACGCTCAACAACCCAGATTTTCATACCCTCTTCAATATGTAAAGCCTCGGCAATTTGACCCACTGCACTCTCAAACCTTAATTCCAGCAGCTTTGATCCAGGCTTACGACCACTTGCAGTTACTTCCTCGGAAAAACTTCGAAGGTTGTTAATGCCGCGGCGGAGTTTAGGCCGGGCTACGAAAGTACCTACACCCTGACGACGTTCAAGGTATCCTTCCTGTACCATTTCTTGAATTGCTGCCCGTACAGTAATTCTGCTGACTTGAAATTTTTCACATAGTTCCATTTCTGTCATTATTGCGTCTCCAGGTTTAAGCTGACCTTGATTAATTTGTTTTAAAAGTATCTGTTTTAATTGATAATATAATGGTTCTGGAGCATTGCGATTGATTTTTAAAACACTCATCTTTTATATATTTCACCCTTTTTATTTATTTTTTTGAAGCGAAGATACCCTTAAGCACCAGAAGAATAAGAAGGCGCATCTAAAATTTACCAAATTTTTGCATATTCCAATTTTTTTTAGCCTCACCCATGGCAATAATATTGTCGGTGTTTAAATAGTTGGCTAATGAGTTGCTGCTGGAAAGAATATACCTGCCACCTTCACCAATGACCTTCATTAATGAAGTTACTTCCCCTTGTATCCTGTCTTTATCACCCATACATAAAAGGTTAATATCCACATTGCCGACAAGGGTTATCCTTTTCCCCAGGGTTTGTTTTAAAGCATATATGTCCATTACATCTGGCTGGATAGGATGAATTGCATTCATTCCCAGGGGCAGCAAATCGTCAATAACTGGCAGAATGTTTCCATCACTATGATAGATCCATGGCTTCTTTATTTCACTTGTAATTCTTCTAAAGTAAGGCAAAACCAGTTCACGGAATAGTTCAGGTGATATAAAAGTGCCATTATTGTATGCTATGTCTTCCCCAATCCATATAAAGTCTATTTCCTCCATGGAATTGTATATTCTTGTCAGATTGACATAATACTGGGTGTATTTTTCAAGCATGAGCTTTACAAAGTCTCTATCGTCATAGAGCTTAAAGCAAAAATTCTCAAAACCCATATCAATCATCACTGGATCTAGACTTAGAAGGTGGGCAACAAAGATAGCCAATCCAGAATCCCCTACTGCCTTTTTGACCTCATGGACTTTATTTCTAATTGCTTCCTCATTTATTGTTTCCGGCATCTTAAACTTATCAAGGTCGCTTCTTTCCTTAATAAGGGGCTCAAATCCCAGGATTCCATTCTTATCAAGGAGCTTGTTGCCAAATCTATCCCAATGAGCTATGCCTACAGCATCTTGCCCTGCAAATTTTGCATATTCAACCCTTTCTGGCCAACCTACATTTTTTATGTTAAAGGTTTTTGCAATTAGCTCATCCCTGGTTTCTATTTCTATCCAGGGTATGGGCCCTTCTTTTCCAAGAAGAGCATTTAAAACCATGTCTTTTGATCTCACTTTTAACACTCCTGTTATAATGTTATAACCTTTGAGGCTAAGGTTTTTATAACCATTCTTTAAGCTGTTTGGCAGCTAGTGCTGCATGACGAGAATATACATCAGCCCCAATTTGGGCTGCAAATTCCTCTGTAATAGGTGCTCCTCCAATTATTACCTTAACATTTTCCCTCAGGCCTGCACTTTTTAAGGCATCAATTACAACCTTCATTTCCACCATTGTAGTTGTAATTAGTGATGACATTCCCAAAAATTCTGGTTTATACTCTCTTACAGCCTGCACAAAATCCTCTTCATGAACATCAACACCCAGGTCTATAACTTTAAAACCACTAACTTCCAGGATCATTGCTACCATATTCTTACCAATATCATGCAGATCCCCCTTTACAGTTCCCAGCACAATAGCAGCCTTCTCAGTTCCTGGGACCCCTGTCAGTTCTTTGGAAACAATATTCATGGCTTCTTTAACAACAAAGGAAGCTAACAGCATGTCCGGTACAAAGCATTCTCCTGTCTCAAATTTATCTCCGACAATATTTATACCTGGTATTAATGCCTCATTGATTATGTTCAATGGAGAAGTTCCTTCATTAAGAGATTTTTGAACCAATTCAAGGGTTTTTGCCTTATCCCTATTTACAACGGCATTTTTTATTTCTTCATGATACATTTAACAATCCCCCTATCTCTTTCTTTGAAATTTATTCTTTATATATCTCCGTTTTTCTTAGAAATACGAAGAATTATTTATTATATACTGCTATCTTAATTA
>JAGXSK010000010.1 GCA_018333845.1 Clostridia bacterium
GTTCTTGCTAAAGCTGAGGAAGTTGAAGAGCTAACTGAAGCACATTGGGAGCTTATTAGATATCTAAGAAACTACTATGCAGAATTTGGTATTGCTCCAATGGTTAGAAAACTTACAAAAGAAACAGGTTTAAAGTTAAATCAAGTTTATGAGCTTTTTCCAACTGGACCAGCTAAAGGTGCATGTAAGGTTGCAGGCTTACCAAAACCAACAGGCTGTGTATAAAAAAGAAGAATTAATTAAACGGTACCGGGGGTTGTAAATCCGGTACTGTTTTATTATACTATCAGTTAGTATATCTTTCGTCACTCGATGGTCCTAACAAAGAAATACTAAACTATCATGGACTGTATAAACTATAATATAGAAAAGTTCAACCAGTTAACTAAAGGTGGAATACTGCATGGTCGATAAATATATTATGCCTCGCATAGTAATAGCTGCTCCCCATGGACGTTCTGGAAAAACAACTGTTACCCTGGGTCTTTTGGGTGCATATACAAAAAAGGGTATAAAAGTGCAATCTTTTAAAAAGGGCCCTGACTATATAGACCCAAGCTGGCATACAAAGGTGACTGGCAACCTTTGCCGCAATCTAGATTGTTACATGATGGACGATGAAACATTAAAAAAATCCTTTATCAGGGGTGCACAAAAATCAGATCTGAGTATTATTGAAGGTGCCATGGGGCTGCATGATGGATTTGATCTAGATGGAACAGGTAGTACGGCAGAGGTAGCTAAAATAATCAAGACTCCTGTTATCTTCGTGGTGGATACTAGAAGAATGACAAGAAGTATTGCTCCCCTGGTCATGGGTTTCCAACAATTTGATAAGGATGTTGAAATTGCTGGTGTAATACTAAATCAGGTTGCTAGAGTTCGTCACGAAAAAATTCTAAGGGGATCTATTGATAAATACTGTGGAATACCTGTTATTGGTGCTATTCCAAAGGATAGTAATATTTCAATACCTGACAGGCATTTAGGTCTTATCCCTGCCCATGAGGATGAAAAATACCACCAATCCATTGAATATATTACCAGGTCTATTGAAAACAATGTTGACCTGGATCTATTAATGGAAGTTGCAGAAAGAGCCAAACCCCTTGAAGCATTAATTCCAGTACAAAGTAAAAACATTACAGATAAAAGTATAAAAATTGGAGTTATCAGAGATAGGGTATTTTCCTTTTATTACCCTGAAAACCTTGAGTCATTGGAGAATCTTGGGGCAGAACTCATATATATAGATTCGCTTAATGATACCAACCTTCCAGATGTAGATGGGTTATATATTGGGGGCGGTTTTCCAGAGGTGTTTGCTGAGGAACTTGAGAACAATGCTGCCCTTAGAAAGCAGATTAGAAAAAAGGCCGAAGAAGGCTTGCCTATTTATGCAGAATGCGGCGGATTAATGTATCTTGGCCAGAAAATCATTACTGGGGGAAACCATTATGAAATGGTTGGTATATTTCCCTTTGTTGTTAAGATGGAGGACAAGCCCCAGGGCCATGGTTATACACATTTAACAGTAAGCAGATCGAATCCCTTTTTTAAGGATCCAGGCACAGTTATTAGAGGACATGAATTTCATAATTCAAGAATATTAAACCTGGATTCTACTGGGGCTTCCTTTGCTTTTAATGTGGGTAGGGGTTCTGGCATTAATGGCCTGGCAGACGGAATTATTTATAAAAATGTCCTGGCAACTTATAATCATATACATTCTTTATCAAGTCCCCAATGGGCACAGGGCTTTATTGAGTTGGCAGAAGGTGTTAAAGGAAATGGCTGAAGAAAAATAACCAGCACAGGTTGCTGGTTATAGTTTTGTTTCAAGAATAGCCGTTAAATTATTACTCCTTAATAATTTAATAAGGGTTTCGGTAGCTTGGGTTAGAAAATGATGTTTATTATAAACAAGATAGAAATTTCTATAAAAGTTACAGTTTTCAACCCTTGTCATGCCTATATTGTTATATTTCAAATCCTTTTTTATTGCCCATTTAGAAATAATTGAAACGCCCAAACCTACCTCCACTGCTTCTTTAATAGCCTGTGTGCTTCCAAGCTCCATGGCTATTTGCAGGTCTTCAATATCAACATTACATTCCATAAGTCTTTCTTCCATGATCTGCCTTGTGCCTGAACCAGCCTCTCTCAAAACAAAGGGCTGGGATAAAAGACTATCCATAGAGATGAAATCTTTTTTGGCCCATGGATGATCAAAAGGAACTATGACAACAAGCTCATCGTCCATGAATTTTTCAAGGATTAGATCTGAGTGCTTGATTGGTCCTTCAACTAGACCAATATCCAGGGTATTAGCTAATAAATGTTTTGTTATTTCTTCAGTATTAGCAATGTTTATAGTTATATTTACCTCGGGATGATCCTTAACAAAATGACCTGCAATTTTTGGCAGCACATATTCTCCAATGGTCAAGCTAGCTCCAATCTTAATTTTACCCTTAACAAGACCCGTAAGCTCGGCAATCTCCTTCTGTGCCTGATCATAAAGTTCTATGATTTGAGTAGCAAACTTATAAAAAGTTTTGCCTGCCTGAGTTAAAACAACCCTTTTATTATTTCTATCAAAGAGCCGGGCCCCCAGGCTTTCCTCTAGTGATTGTATCTGGAGGCTGATTGCTGGCTGGCTAATGTGTAATGACTTGGCTGCCTGTGAAAAACTTCTTTTATCAGCTACTGCTTTAAAAACCGCGAGATGAGGATCCATGGCCTTCACCTACTTTCATTACAGAAATGTGAATATGTTATACATAAGTTTACTTTATTTTATTTAAAATTGCAATAACATCAAAAAACACCATCGTTCCCTGTTAATAACATAAAAACCATTTTTTAATGATTTTTCATTATATTAAGAGGAAAAAATCAAATTATGACGAAATCCTAAATATACATAGGTAAAAGGCGGTGAGAAACTATGACAGAATGTGAGACGAATTATGAGGCTACTAAGGAAAGAAAAAGTGGGACTATCGCAATTGAAAAGGGAAAGGTTTATGTAAAAGATCCAATCAATAACCCTGAAGAAGCTGTCATAATTCCAGGAAAAAATGTTTCTGTTATGGTGGACAATGTTATTATAGAGAAAGCCATCCCAGTTAATAGCAAACAAAAAATAGTAATAATTCCCACCAAAGTTGAGCCTGTAAGAGGCCTAGAATTAACTGTGTCGTCTGATAAAATGACAGCCACCCTGTTGGTTAATTATAAGCCTGGAGAAGAATATTATCTTGAAGACATGCCTGAAAGCAATAGAATAATGGTAAACTGTCTTCACTCCGAACCAATAGAAAAACCTTTTACAGTTCAAGAAATAATTGAATACGTAAACAGCCAAAAGATAGTATATGGTATTGATAGAGAAATGGTAGAAAGGGCTATTGAAAAGCCAGGCAAAGAATTCACAATAGCCAGGGGAAAACCATATATTCCTGGCAAGGACGGTTGGGTAGAAGACCTGGTTCCAGTTGAAGACAATACTGGAGCACCTGACGAAGGAGAAGGTATCATCAGGGATCGTTCAATAAGAATGGTTAAAGAAAACCAGAGAATTGCCAGACTGCATTTATCCAAAGAAGGAGAAAAGGGAATAAGTGTTAACGGAATAGAGGTTTCACCCCCAAAGCCAAAGGAGGCAAGATTAATAGCGGGGCCAGGAACCAAATATGAAAATTCAGGGATGGTTCTTGTTGCAGATAGGGAAGGCCGTCTTGAAAAAAACAAAAACAAGTTTTCTGTACTGCCTGTCTATGCAGTTGAAGGAGATGCAGATGCAAAAGAAGGATATATTAAATTTAAAGGTGATGTTTTAATTCGTGGCAATGTAATGGACGGCATGAAAGTACAGGCCAAGGGCAAGATAGAAATATTTGGTTTTGCAGCCAACTCCACCTTAATTGCAGGAGGAGAAATTATAGTTCATAATAATTTAGTAGGTTGTGTAGTAAAAGCAGGTGGAAATGAGTTGCTTTTTCAAAAAGCCAAAGATGACTTAAATGTTATGGAGGGTAACCTGAAAAAGTTTATAAAGGCAGCCAAGAGCTTGAAACTCTCAGTACAAAAAAACAAACAAAACACTCCTGATGGTGCCATACTAAAGATTTTGCTTGAGCAAAAGTTTTCAGGATTATATAACATAATGACAGGTGTATTGAAAACCCTTGCTGAGCTTGAAAAACTCATGGCAGCTGAAAAAATGGACAAGTCAGGCCTTGAAAGAGTTATTAATCATGTGAAAACATGGCAGGGTAAAATAAGCGGCATGGGTCCAATGCAGGTAAAAAACCTAAATGAATTTGATTATTCTTTGGCCATTACTTTTACTGATATTAAAAAATTCACAGGTGAAATGGGCGAGGCTAATACACAGAAAGCAGATGTAAAATGTCCATATATACAAAATTGTGACATTCAAACTACTGGTGATGTTTTAGTAAAGGGTAAGGGATGTTATAATACAAAAATATTTTCCAAGGGCAATGTAGAAATCACGGGTAGTCCAGGTGTTTTTAAGGGAGGTTCTATTACTGCCAAGGGGTGGGTCAAAGCTGTAGAAATAGGAAGCAGTGCTGAGATTCCAACTTTTATACAGGTGGAAAGGGAAAGCTTCATAAAGGCAGCCATTGCCCATCCTGGTACAATTTTAAAGTGTGGTTCAAGAATAGAAAAGATCTCTGATCAACAGAGTCATCTCTATTTTGAGTCTTAAGAAATCGCCAAAAAATGACTGTCAAATCCTCTCGGATCTAGTGGTATAATTGTACATGTAGAATTATTTAGGGAGGACATCAATGAGAACACAATATATGTTTTTCATTATATTAACTATAATCATACTTCTTGTATTTAGCTCCAATGCAATGGCCAAACCAAATATTGCCGGTGAAGCAGCTATCTTAATGGATGCAGAAACTGGTGAAATTTTATGGGGAAAAAATGAAAGGGATCAAAAGTCCCCTGCTAGTATTACAAAGCTTGTGACTGCCCTGGTGGCCATTGAAAAGGGAAACCTTCAGGATGAGGTCACTGTCAGTCAGGAAGCTGTAAATACCAGGGGTAGCATTGTTTGGCTTCGTGCAGGAGAAACACAGACACTTGAAAATCTTTTATATGCAATTATGCTTAACTCTGGGAATGATGCTGCTCTTGTTATTGCTGAGCATATAGGAGGTACTGTGGATGGTTTTGTGGGAATGATGAACCAAAAGGCAAGAGATTTAGGTGCATATTCTACCAATTTTGTGAATCCAAATGGACTTCCTGACCAGGATCACTATTCAACAGCTTATGATATAGCATTGATTATGAAAGCGGCTCTTGATAATCCAGTACTTAAAGAAATAATTGGCACCAAAACTAGAGATTGGAATGGTAGGGACTGGCAAAGTCAGCTTGTCAATCTTAATCAGTTGCTCTGGCAGTATGAGGGCTCCCTGGGTGGAAAGACAGGCTATACTAATGAAGCTGGAAGATGCCTTGTTGCTGCTGCCAACAGGGATGGAATGGAATTAATAAGCGTTGTACTGGGGAGCAATTCCCAAAGAATCTGGAGCGATTCCATCAGGATACTGGATTATGGATATGACAATTTCCATAAGTTGAAGTTAATGGATCAGGGGGACGAGATACTTCAAATTGAGATAGCTGGAACATCAGTGCCAGTATTATCTGGGCAGGTAGTGGAGTATCTAACTAATAGGAATTCAGATGTATTTCCAACCTGGCAGATAAAAATGCAAAACCTGGATTTACCCCTGGAAAAAGGTGAAGTAATTGGAAGACTGGAATTTGTACTTGATGGTGAGATTATAGAAAGTGTTGGGTTGGTTGCAGGCACAAACGTAAAAAAACCAATTACCTGGGTCGACATATATGTCAAGACAACTCTATTGTTTTTTGGACTTGTAGCCCTTATATTACTCTTGAAAGCAATTATCACGCATAAAAAAAGGAGAAATATTTATATCAATAGGGTGAGCAAACCCAAATATGGAAGCCCGCGCATGTATTAGTCAAGTCCTGCATTACAAGGTGCAGGATTTTTTGTACTATCTCCGTATAAATCTCATAAAGTATGACAAAATATTAATTTTTTATCCATGTTTAGAGGATTTATAGCATTTTTATTGAAATTAACTAATTGTATAAAAAAAGGTAATATATTTAAATGGCTTATATATATAAACATTTACTAGGAAACAAGATTGAAGGAGGAACTTTAAATGAATACAAAAGAAAATGTCAGAAGAGAAGAAGAGCAGTTAGTTGTTTTTAACTTATCAAGTGAAACCTATGGTGTGGATATTTCTGCAGTAAGAGAAATAATTCGCATGCAGGTCATTACCGAAGTTCCTAGAACGCCAGATTTTGTAGAAGGTGTTATTAACCTTAGAGGCAAGGTTATTCCTGTTATTGATCTACATAAAAGATTTGACCTACCATTAGTTGAGGAAACCTCCAATACCAGAATCATGGTAGTTGAGGTAGAAAATGTCACCGTTGGCATGATAGTTGATTCAGTATCTGAAGTGCTGCGTATTTCAAAAGACAGCATTGATCCCCCGCCACCAGTAATATCTGGAGTTGATTCAGCATACCTGCGAGGTGTTGGAAAACTAGAAGACAAGCTTATAATATTACTTGACCTTAACCAGGTTTTGCATGAAAAAGAAAAAAAGCATCTTGAAGAAGTATCCATAGCTCAGGATGCGTAGGGAGGTAAAATAATGACCTCTGATTTTGACATGTCCCAGTACCTTAATATATTCCTGGATGAAGCTGATGAGCAAATTCAACTCATGGATGAAAACATCCTGCTTCTAGAAAAAAATAGAGATGATTTGCATATTTTAAACCTAATTTTTAGAGCAGCACATACAATAAAAGGCTCCTCTGCTTCCATGGGCTTTGACAAGATGGCAGAAGTGACCCACTCCCTGGAAAATGTTCTTGACTTACTGCGCCAGGGTAGGCTTGAAGTCACAACAGAAATCATTGATTTGCTGTTAGAGGGCCTGGATATGATGAAAGAATTAAAGGGGGATATTACTAGCGGCAAAGATTCAGA
>JAGXSK010000011.1 GCA_018333845.1 Clostridia bacterium
AGAAAGAAAAACTGCTCCTTCTTTTATTCCTAACTCATAAAATTTCGGTTCTAAATTACCTGCTATATAGGTTTCAACGATAAAGGACATTAATCTTGGAACGCTTTTAATAGCACTAACTAAAACTGTATCAGGTGCTATTGGATTCTGATCCTGGTTGCTAGCAATAGCCAATACGCCTCTTTCTCTAGCTGCCTCGATTACGCCCAAACCTGCCTGGTTAGCATTACCCATTACTATATCTGCTCCTTGGTCAATCATGGCTAAAGCAGTTTCCTTGGCTTTTGAAACATCTTCATTAGTTCCTGTTAATGTAGTAAGAACTCTTGCATCTGGATTAACATATTCTACCCCTTCTTTAAAACCTTGAATTGATAAGGATATGGGTGGAATTTCAGCTCCGCCGATGCCGCCAACCACATTCGTTTCTGTCATTAATCCTGCTACAACTCCCATGAGAAATCCTTGTTGCCTGTTAGCTAAATTGGCCGACCCTAAATTCGGGGGTTCTGAAATATTGCTGCTAACTACGATAAATTTTACATCAGGAAAATCTGGTGCAACGCTTTTGGCTGCCTCACCAAATTGGAAACCATGCCCGAATATAATATCATAACCTTGAATAGCATAGCCCCTGAAGTATTCTTCCATGTCAGATGGTGAAACGCTTTCAACATATGATGTTTCTACCCCAAATTTCTCTTCGGTTCCCATAAGACCCTCATAAGCTGATGCATTCCAACCCATGTCATTTATAGGTCCAGATAGCAAAAGTGCAACCTTTATAGCTTTCTCTTGAGGCTCCCCATTGGGTTCACTGGTTGGTGCATTTTGGCCGCAACCAACAGCAAGAAAAGCAACAGTTACTAAAACTATCAACATAATAAAAAGATTCTTTTTCATTTTTCAAACATCCCCCTTCTTTTTTGTTACATACGAACAAAATTTTCGTCAAGCTAATTTAAACTATGTGTTGTTTAAAATCACCTGCCTTTAAGGTACTTTGTAAACTTTTTATTTGTAATTCCTAGTAACTTTTTGAGGTGCCTTCATCTTTTTCAAATTGCTAGTGATTACTCCTTAACATACGGTTTCCCGGAGGCAGCTGGAGGATTAACCCTACCTACCAAACCTGCTAGTGCTAAAACAGTTAAGATATAAGGAATCATGAGGAAAAATTGATATGGAATGGTGTTACCTCCTGCTTGAAGACGAAAATGTAGTGCATCTCCTGCTCCAAAAATTAAGGTTGCACCAAGAACACCCAATGGATTCCATTTACCAAAGATAACTGCTGCTAACGCAATAAATCCCCTTCCAGCAACCATATCCTCTGTAAAAAAACTTAATAAGCCTAAGGATAAAAAAGCCCCAGCTGCACCAATAAGCATTGAACCAAAAATAATGGTTCCATATCTAATATTAAATACGTTAACTCCTAATGTATCTGCGGCTTTGGGGTGTTCTCCTACTGCTCTTATTTTAAGACCAATTGGTGTTTTATAAAGAACTATGTAAGTAAGTGGTACTAACAAAAGACCAATATATACGACAGGCATCTGTTTAAATATTGCGTGTCCTAGAATTGGGATATTTGATAAGACAGGTATAATCATGGGTTTAAAGGTGTCTATTTGTGGTGGAGCTAGGTTAACACCGAAGATTACTCTGGCAAAAGTTGTTGTTAAACCAAGTCCTAAAATATTTATTGCAGCTCCAATTACGACCTGTGAAGCTTTTAAGGTAACTACTAAATAAGCAAATAACAAGCCTACTAAACCACCACAAAGCATAGCAACTAGCATGCCTAACCACGCACTATTTAAATAATATGATCCAGCAACACCAGCTAAAGCACCTATTAGCATTTTCCCTTCAGCTCCGATATTTACAATGCCGCTTCGGCCCATAAAAATGAGCCCTATTGCCGCTAACAGTATAGGAGTTGCAGTTCTTATATCAGTTGCTAAAAAACTAATAACCGCATTTGCAAAACTTTCTGACAACATTTATTTCACTCCCCGGAATATTTTCATTTTAGACCGAAATACTTCCTGGCCTTTTTCCTGTTGTCTGGGCTTATCATTTGGCCTGCCACTACAAAAATAATTACTAGTGCTTGAACAACATAGATTATGGCTACGGGGACACCTGCGGCCATTTGCATCATATTACCACCACTTCTCAACATTCCAAAGAGTAGTGCTCCAAATAAAATTCCTATAGGGGTATTCATCCCTAATAAGGCCACTGCAATTCCGTCAAAACCATATCCAGGTGATAAACTTTCGATAAGACGTTTTTGTATACCTAATAGTTCATTACTTCCAGCTAATCCTCCCATGCCACCAGCGATAAACATTATTAGAATTATATTTACTTCTGGCTTCATACCTGCATAGCTTGCTGCATGAGGATTTTGTCCCACTACTCTTACTTCATATCCTCTGCTAGTTCTCCATAGGAAAATATAGTAGAAAAGAATTGCAAGTAATGCTATAGTAATACCCAAATGTAATCTGGTTCCTTCTAAAATCCGTGGCAATTGGGCGGTTAATGCAACGGATGCAGTATGAGGAAAAGAACCAGGAGGTTCTTTCAATGGACCACTAACTAGATAACTAACCCAATAGATAGCTACGTAGTTAAACATCACTGTGGTTATAATTTCATTGGCACCAAATCGAACCTTCAACCAACCAGCCAGAAGCCCCCACAGACCTCCACCAACAAAACCTGCGATAAGGGTTACTGGCAAGTGGATTAGCATATGTACTCCTTGCAGATAGATACCGGACACTACGGCAAAAAAGGCACCCATGTATAGCTGACCTTCAGCCCCAATGTTAATTAAACCACAACGAAAAGCAAGAGCAAAACATAGACCGGTAAATATCAGGGGGATAGCTTTTACAAGAGTTTCTGCGATAGCATTCTTACTACCTAAAGCTCCCTGTAAAAGACTATTAAATGCTAGAGAAGGACTTATTCCTAGCATATAGATTATAATACCGCTTATCAACAGGGAAAGAATAATTGAAACTATTGGTATAATTGCGTTTTTATAACTCTTTATAAGAAAATTAATAGAATTTTGTTTAAGATTTTCATTCATTTTGACCCTCCTGTTTACGTAATTGAGCCCTTACTTCGTACTAAATATAGAAAAATTTAGTTTATTTAATTTAATGAATATAATTAACCATTTTAATCAAAATGCCTTTATAAAAAGCCACTAAAAAAAAGATGCTCTAATTAGCATCCTTCGACAAAAGTATTCTTTTGTAACAGATTTTTTATCCTTAATGCCACTAACAAATTAAAACGCACTTCGGGATCTTTTAAATCCATATTTAACAGCTTTTCTATCTGGTTTAAGCGATACTTAATAGTATTATAGTGAAAGAACATTTTATTAGCTGTTTCACTTATATTGCCATTGGCATTTAAGAAAACCCTTAAAGTGTTAATTAGTTCATCATCACAGTCGGAAAGTTTACCTAAATACTGATCATAGAAGGATTGTATTTCGGTTTGATCATGACAGTTTATTAGCAAACGATAAAAACCAAGCCCTGAATAGTGATAAACACCGTGACCAGAAATGGAGTTTCCCATTTTGACTGCCGATTTTGCCTCTTGAAAGCTTGCTTTAATATTTTCAGCACCGTTATAGATACGTCCTATCCCTATAGAAAACAAATTATTTCCTTTAATGCTCTCCATCAGATTTTTGGCTAGTTCAACAAAATAAACATCTCCATTATTAGGTGGTAATATCTTTGAAACATCAAAAATAGCTACTACAAGGTCTGAGATTCTTGTAATTATAACAGACATCTGCTTCCGGTTAAAAAAGCCTTCTATTGAAGTTATTGTATCCTTAAAATTTAAACTATTACTGAAAATAACCATGACTACTTTTGATCCACTTAGATCAAGTTTGTAAAATTCCGCTCTATCTAACAATTCATCTTTATTTGTAAACCTGCCATGAAGTAAATCATACAAGAATTCATCTCTAAGGCTTTGCTCTGCTTTTTGAACTGAATGTAAACGATATATTTCCAAGGTTAGGATGATAACCACCTGGTTAACAATAAAACTTTCAAGCTTATTTAATTTTTTATGCGACACGACAACAAGTTGGCCATGGGCCTTGTTAATAAGTTTAACAGGAAATTTTAACTGTAAATCATTTTCATTGCTAAGTTCTGTGAAAAAATATGCATTATTTCCTGATGATTTTGGATTCTTATATGCCAAAAGATTTCCAGAAGCATCATAGTACGCTATGGGTTTATTTATTAATTCTGATAATAGATAGACTATGGAAGTAACATCGCCACCTGCAAAAATATTTTCAAGTAGTCTCTCCTGAACCTGACTGGTTTCAATGTAGTCTGTCCCTTTTTGTTTTATTATTTCAGTTGTTACTGGATTGATAATATCTATCCATGGAATATGAAATGGAACATCAATTAATGGCAGGTCTAATCTGTCTGCTAGCTCCAAAACTTCTGGTAGAATATCTTGAATAAACCTAGACAGTTTAATTACAACTGCTGTTGCCCTTTTATTGCTAATATCCTCTAAAAGTTGATACAAGCTTTCAGGATTATCTTTGAATGCATAAGTTGTTGTTAGCAGGAGTTCACCACCTTTCAACCAATTAGCTACATCAGGGCTATCTATGACTGTGACACCTTTAATATATTTTGATAACCCTCCTTTTCCAGCTATAACACTAGCCTGCTTAAATGGAATTAGTTTTAAGGCTTCAGCAACAGTTATTGCCAATATTCTCACCTCCTTTGTAAAACGTGGTCAGGACCGTAAAGTCATTGTTTCTACTTACTAATCTACGCCTTATCACCGTCTTTGTAAAGTACTCCATTACGATCAAACCATTTTATAGGATTATCACACATATAACAAGTTATTAGTACCATTACTAACAAAAACTGGGTCCGGAATTAATTTGACTTATTTTTAGCTTTAGAAACTGGGCAGAATCGTCCAAAAAGTAGAAAAAATAAATAAATCAAGAGACTAAAATTCGATATAATAACTATATAAATAAAAAATACTTACTACAAAATAGGAGGAGAATTATGTCTATAACTATACCGAAAAAAATGTCAGGGGTATTACTTACTGGTCATGGTGGATTTGAAAAACTTGAATATAGAACAGATATTAATGTACCAAAATTGGAAGCCAATGAAGTACTAATCAAAGTTGGTGGTGCAGCAGTAAACAATACAGACATAAATACAAGAATAGGCTGGTATTCCAAAAAAGTCAAAGAAGATACTAATACAGGTGGAGTAAAAGGATTTGACAGTGTAGATGATGAAGATGCTAGCTGGTCAGGGATTCCACTGCAGTTTCCTAGAATTCAAGGCGCAGATGTCGCAGGAACAATTGTAGCTGTTGGTTCTGAAGTAAGTACTAACCGAATTGGTGAACGTGTACTTGTTAGAACAATTCAAGAACGTCCTTTATCAGAACATGGATTGAGCTGTATTACTTTTGGTTCTGAATGTGATGGTGGTTTTGCTGAATATACAAAGACGCCTGCTGATGAAGCTTTTACAATTAACTCATTCCTTACAGATATTGAACTTGCTTCATTTCCTTGTGCATATTCAACAGCTGAAAACATGATCTGTCGGGTAGGTGTTAAAGAAGGAGATGTAGTTTTAATTCCTGGGTCATCGGGAGGTGTAGGTTCTGCTGCACTTCAATTAGTAAAAATTCGTGGAGCAAAAATTATAGCAATTTGTGAAGCTAATAAGGTTAATAGCATTAAGGAACTTGGCGCCGATAAAATCCTTGTTAGAAGTGAAAACATTACAGAGGCTCTTGGACATATGACAGTAGATGTTGTTCTTGACATGGTAGCAGGTCCTCTATTCAGTGATTATATGAATGTGTTAAAAAAAGGTGGAAAATACGGTACTGTAGGAGCCATTGCAGGTCCTTTGGTAGAACTGGATGTTAGAACCCTTTACTTGAAAGACTTATCATTCTTTGGTTCAACATTCCAACCAAAAGATGTTTTTAGAAACCTTATTCGTTACATTGAAGAAGGTAAACTTGTACCTATGGTGGCAAAAACATATCCACTCAAAAATATAAAGGAAGCTCAAGAAGCCTTCCTAGCTAAACAATTTGTAGGTAAATTGGTATTAGATCCTGCACAACCCTAGTGAATGTCTTTTCGTGCACCTAATATACCATTCAGAAAGTTTATCCACATATGTTCTAGCGGACAGGATCTAAATCATAGAAATCACCCCTTATAATAATATCGGCTAGATTTTTTGTATTTTAACTATAAGCATTATTGCCCTTCTTCTCATTATAATTTGCTCCAAGGATATCAATTATCTACCTAGTTGTTTAAAATGCACTTTATTCGTTGAAATAGTAACTATGCTAATACAAATTGCAGTAAATTTTATATTACGCAAACCCTATTTGCTCAATTTATACATAGCGTATTGTTTCAGAGATATTCCTTCCTTTTCTGCTTCAATGGCCAGCTTTCTATTACCAGAAACATCATTTTTGTTACACTAAAAAATAAAAAATCCGCTTTTTTTGATTTTAAATTTTAAGCGGATTATCATCTATTTCTGAAAGACCTTATGAGTTAGCTATATTTGCTATGATAGATATTAAATACGGAACCGATATTATGGAATAATTACCTCTATTCCTCTAATTATAGAGAATAAAATTGACATATCATGGGTAGAAATGTGTGCATTCCGTGAAACTTTCTTTAATATTTAGCGTAATCCTCTAGTTGGAATTTCATAAAACTCACCATTTCCCGCATAACCATAGCTTTTAACTAATTGACCTTCTTTAAATATATCGGCTTGGATATGACATCCATAGTCTGTGACCTTTACTTCAAATTCTGTGTCGCCATATTTATCTTTATAATACGTCTCTGCCTCTGCCTCAATTGCTGCCAAATTTGTCTGTGCAAGAGAAGCTCCACTACCGCAACCGCGTCCAGGATTCATACCGCAGCTCCTCTGGCGTACGTTGTCGGTTCCACCGCAGCACCCTCCACCTAAACTCGGTGTATTGGTTATTAGTTTTCCAAAGGATAAATCTCCAAGGTCTCCTTCTGCATAAGCTTTCTGGTTTACAAGCCAGGCTCCCGCTATAAAGAGAGTAAATACCAGTACTACAATGCCCAATTTGCGAAACTGTTTCTCGTCTGGTGTCGTCATAAACTATACTCTTCCTTTCTGTTTCTAATTTTGAATTTTTGCTTACTGAAGATCATTAAGTAAATAAACTAATACTACAGCGAAAGATTACTCGTTTCGTTACATTCCTACGCCATAGGGACGGTTCCATCGTCTTCCCTTCGGACCTTCGTTGCACTACGGTGACGCTCGAACCGTCCCCATGGCTCCGCTAATTGCTAAATTTCGCTGTAGTACTA
>JAGXSK010000012.1 GCA_018333845.1 Clostridia bacterium
GGGGTTTAAAAGATAAGCTAAAACAAGGGCCAATATAAAGGGAGGCAAGATTACTCGTACAATATACAAAAAGTATACACCTAATAATAACGCAATAATTAATAGAAGAACCCTTCTAGTCCTTTCAGTCAATTTCAGAAATTTAACATTCATATTACCTTCTCATCAATTCATTTACCTTTGCTTTAATCCTTCTTGTTCTTTCATTGGATTTTACAGCAGATTCTTTATTGGATATTAGAAATGCCCCTACTATCGCTCCAATTATGCCACCTGTAACAATTCCCTTTAAATAGCCGCGCATTTAACCATCACCCTTTTGATTTATTATACACTTGTTAATGAACCATCTTCTTCTACTTCATATATTTTGCTGTTAATATCATATTCAATTAAACAGTTCCAGCAGTAATATTGATCTGTACCCACTCTTCCTACTGCTCTACCGTTACATATTGGACAATTCTTCACTTAATTATCACCTCCTAAATCCTCTTTTATGATAATCATATTCTCAGAAAAGGTTTCAAAGGCTTTAAGGGGAACCTTTTCCCTGCCATTAATAAAATCTTTCAAAAGGCCATCTGAAATCTCAATACAATCTATTTTTCCATCTGGAAAGGAAAATATAATTTCAGCCAAAAAACCTATTTCACGCCCCCAGTTAGAGATTATTTTTCGTCCCTTGTAATCACTCCACCTTTCCCCTTGATCATCATGAATTTTTTCTAAAGCTTCAAGGCTTACCAGGGGAACCCAATCTCCTGCTAGCCTCTTAAAATTTTTTATTGGCACAGCAATATCATTTTTGTTGAGAATGGTAC
Source organism: Clostridia bacterium (assembly GCA_018333845.1). Taxonomy (GTDB): domain Bacteria; phylum Bacillota; class DSM-16504; order Desulfitibacterales; family Desulfitibacteraceae; genus Desulfitibacter. The sequence continues at coordinate 825 of JAGXSK010000012.1, forward strand.
CTGTTTCTAAATAAAAATACTTAACCATACCTTCATTCCAGAAAAGTATTAAATCCTTTATAAAGCCAATTTGCTTGTCAGTTTCTAAAGAAATAACTGGTTTTCCTATTAAATCATTTGATTTATACATGTTTAATACTCATTTAAATTTTCCATTTATTTAATATTCTTTCCAGTTAATATAAAAAAAATGCGTTTGTGGCAACGCATTTTTCAAATAATTTACTACGAATATCATATCTTTTCACCAATGGTACCTCCGCCTACAACCAGGTCGCCTAAATAATATACTACTGCTTGACCAGGGGTAACAGCTTTTACAGGCTCTGCAAATTCTAGCCTGATTCTCTCATTTTCTGGATAAATCACGGCATTTGCAGGGTCGGACTTGTAACGGATTTTTGCTTGAACTTCCATTGGTTCTTGAAGGATATCAAATAAAATAAAATTATTATCATATGAATATAGTCCATTAGAAAAAATATCTTCTTTTTTGCCTATGACTACTGCGTTTTTTTCTGGTACTATATCCACCACATAGGCTGGATACCCAAGGGCTAATCCCAAGCCCTTTCTTTGACCAATTGTATAAAAGGGAATCCCCTCATGGGTTCCTATTTTGTTTCCATGAATATCAAGAAACGGTCCTTTTATTATGGAAGTCACCTTGTTTTGAAGAAAATCCCTGTAATTATTATCAGGAACAAAACAAATTTCCTGGCTCTCTGGCTTGTTTGCAACCCTTAGTTTCAGTTCTTGTGCCATATTTCTAATTTCTGGTTTAGTAAAATTACCCAGGGGCATTAATGTCTTTGATAACTGTTCCTGGGTAAAACCATAAAGTACATATGTTTGATCCTTATTTAAATCTACAGCCTTTTTCATTAAATACCTTTTCCTATCCTGGTCATAGTAAATCCTAGCATAATGGCCGGTGGCGATAAAATCTAAACCTAACTGGAGTGCCTTATCAAGAAGGGCATCGAACTTTACTAGTTTGTTGCATGCTATACAAGGGTTAGGAGTTCGTCCCTGCATGTACTCTTTTATAAAATAGTCAATTACCTTTTCTTTAAAAATGTTTCTAAAATTAATCACATAAAAAGGTATTCCCAGTTTATTAGCCACACTTCTTGCATCATCAACAGCACTAAGACTACAGCAGCCTGCCTCATTTTCAGCAGGAGGCTGGTCCTCAGGCCAGATTTGCATGGTGACACCAATTATTTCATAACCCTGTTCTTTTAATAAATGGGCGGCAATAGAACTATCTACACCGCCGCTCATTGCAACTAATACCTTTTGCATTTTTTATTCATCACCTATTTTTTTGCTTGCTTTGACTTGTAATCCTCAATTGCCTTGTGTAATGCATCAGCAGCCAAATTAGAACAGTGCATCTTTGTTCCAGGCAAACCACCTAAGGCCTCTGCAACATCCTTGTTTGTAAGCTTCTCAGCCTCTTCAATGGTCTTGCCCTTTACTAGTTCAGTTGCCATGCTGCTTGTTGCAATTGCTGCTCCACATCCAAAGGTTTTAAACTTAATATCTTCTATTACATTATCTTTAACCTTAATGTACATTTTCATAATATCCCCACAAGTAGGATTACCCACCTGGCCTATTCCATTTGCATCTTCAATCTCCCCAACATTTTTTGGATTTGTAAAATTCTCCATTACCTTATCTGTATACATAATTTCTCCCCCTTAAGGCTACTTTTTTTTATTATATAATGGTGACATTGCTCTTAACCTATCCACTACCTGAGGAAGTACCTCCAGTACGTAATCAATGTCTTCTTCTGTGGTCTCTCTCCCTAGAGTCATCCTTAATGAACCATGGGCAATTTCATGGGATAGTCCCATTGCCAATAGTACGTGGGATGGATCTAAAGAACCGGAAGTACAAGCTGATCCGCTAGATGCTCCTATTCCCCTCATATCCAGGCTTAATAGTAATGATTCACCTTCAACAAACTCAATACTTACATTAACATTACTTGCAATTCTCTTTTCGGGATGACCGTTTAATCTTGTATGGGGTATATTTTCTAGAATACCATTTATTAATTTATCCCGAAGCTTATTTTGCTTTTCATTTTCCTCATCAATCTCTTTTCCTGCAAGCTCTGCAGCTAGCCCAAAACCTACTATACCACTTAAGTTTTCTGTTCCTGGTCTTTTCTTGCGTTCCTGAACACCGCCATACATGATGCTGTCAAGTTTAACACCTTTTCTTATATATAGAACACCAACACCCTTGGGTCCATATATCTTATGACTAGAACCACTTAGCATGTCTACATTTAATTCGTTTACATTAACAGGAATTTTGCCCAGGCTCTGTACAGCATCTGTGTGAAATAGGATACCCTTGTCTCTTGCCAACTTGGCCATTGGAGCAATATCCTGAATTGTGCCAATTTCGTTGTTTACATGCATGATGGTTATTAATATGGTTTCTGGTTTTATTGCTTTTTCTAACCCTTCTATATTAATAATACCCTGGTCATCTACAGGGAGATATGTTACTTCAAATCCTTGTTTCTCCAGATATTTACATGGATCCATTACAGCATGGTGTTCAATTGCAGAAGTTATAATATGTTTGCCCTTTTTACTATTGGCAAAGGCTGCGCCGAGAATGGCAATATTATCAGATTCTGTACCTCCACTAGTAAAATATATCTCCTTGGGCTCTGCACCAATAAAATTTGCAAGTCGTTCCCTGGCTTCTTCCAGGGCCTTCCTGGCTTCTCTGCCAAAGCTGTGAATACTCGAAGGGTTGCCAAACTTATCTACCATATATTCTACCACCAGGTCAGCAACTTCTCTTCGAACTGGTGTAGTAGCACTATGGTCTAAATATACTTTTCTCATCTCAATTCCTCCTTGTTAGCTTCATCACACATATTAGCCAGGGTTATGGAGTCTAATACCTGGGTAATGCTGTCTCTAACCTTTTCCCAAACTATTCTGGTTACGCAACCCCCAGCTCTATCACATGTGTTAATTTCTTCATGTACACAATCCATGGGACCTATTGGTCCCTCAAGGGTACGTATAATGTCACCAACATATATATCCTCTGGTTTTTTGGCCAGACTATATCCTCCCTGGGCTCCTCTTGTGCTTTCTACTAACCCTGCTCTACGCAAGCTGCCAAAAAGCTGTTCCAAATATGGTTCAGATATAGACTGCCTTTCAGCTATTAGTTTAAGGGGAATAGGCCCGCCACCATAATATTGTGCAAGTTCAAACATTGCCCTCAGTCCATATTCTCCCCTTGTGGATAACTTCATGGAAACACCCCACTTCTCCACTTTAAAACCAAGTAAAACACTTGGGTATAGTCTATATTAATATATTAATAGATTTCACCAAAATGTCAATGATTAATCCAAAGTTTTTTACTCGGAATTAATTTTCCCTTTTATCTCAGTTTTATTCTTTGGTATATAGTATTTTTTATCCTTTAATTTGTCGGGCAGGTACTGCTGTTTTACCCAGTTGTCTGGGAAGTCGTGGGGGTAGAGATATCCAATTCCCCTTCTTAAGTCTTTAGCCCCCTTATAATGGCTGTCAGCAAGGTGAGATGGTATTGTACCAATTTCACCATTTCTAACATCAAACAAAGCACGATCTATTGCGGTAATAACCGAATTGCTCTTGGGTGCCAATGCCAGGTGTATGGCAGCTTGCGCAAGATTAATTCTTGCCTCGGGCATTCCTACAAACTCCAAAGCATTAAAAGCAGCAACGGCAATTTGAAGTGCTTGTGGATCAGCCATGCCAATATCTTCTGAAGCATGAACTATCATCCTGCGTGCAATAAACCTAGGGTCCTCTCCTGCATCAAGCATCCTGGCCAGATAGTGTATGGCTGCATGGGGATCAGAACCGCGAATGCTTTTAATAAAGGCTGATATTACATCATAATGGTAGTCCCCTTTTTTGTCGTAGCTTACTGCAGGCCTTTGGAGACAATCCTCAATCACTGTTAAATCAATTTCACGAATTCCTTCTTTATTTGAAGAGGTGGTAAGCACAGCCATCTCCAGTGAATTAAGTGCAATTCTAGCATCACCCCCAGAACACCTTATTAGATGCTCCCTGGCATCTTTACTTAAATTAAACCTGTATTTGCCAAGGCCTCTTTCTTCATCCCTTGAGGCCAGGTTAATTATTTCTTCTATCTGCTCATCATTTAATGATGCTAGTTGAAATATTCTTGATCTGGAACGAAGGGGGCCATTAATCTCAAAGTATGGGTTTTCTGTAGTGGCTCCAATAAGTGTTAAAGTTCCATCTTCTACAGACGGCAGTAGTGCATCCTGTTGAGATTTGTTAAATCTATGAATTTCATCTATAAATAATATTGTTTTTTCATTATACATTCCTAGTCTTTCTTCTGCTGCTTTAATGATTTGTCTTAAATCCCCCACACCCGATGTGACAGCATTCAAGCTTTGAAAATTAGATTTTGTAAGATTAGATATGACTTTTGCCAGGGTGGTTTTACCACTTCCTGGTGGCCCATAGAAAATGATAGAACCTAACCTGTCTGCTTCAATAGCCCTCCTCAAAAACTTGCCCCTACCCAGGATATGCTCTTGCCCAACAAATTCGTCAAGATTTCTGGGCCTCATTCTAACAGCTAAAGGGGCTGATTTTTTTAAATTCTGCTCTTTAGAAAAGGAAAATAAATCCATGTTAATTCACCCTAACTATAAAGCTTTCAATCATTTATACACTTATCCAGGTATAGACAACTGAAAGCTTTAACAAAACTTATTTAGTATTTAAGCATACTTTTTCAATAATGCAGAAAGTTCATTTTTTGTCTTAAATCCTACTATTCTTTCAACTTCCTCTCCACCCTTAAATATAATTAGAGTAGGAATGCTCATTACTCCAAATTGAGTAGGAGTCTGGGGGTTCTCATCAACATTTAATTTGGCTACTTTTATTACTCCAGCCATCTCTTCTGCTATTTCGTCAATAACTGGTGCTATCATCCTACAAGGCCCACACCAGGCAGCCCAAAAATCAACTAGAACAGTTTCTTTGGAATTTAGAACTGCTGCCTCAAAGTTACTATCTTCAATTTTTAGTATTTTATCACTTGCCATCTTCAACTCTCTCCTTTCAGGATGTAATTTTTAAATATATAAGCAAGTTGTCATGTATATTTCCCATTATGGCAATACTTACCTAGGTCAGATTATATTACATCTAATTATTTGAAGCAAGTTCTTAATTGCTTCATGAGTGATCATTCACAGAATCTACAAATTTGGCAATTACATAATACGCCAGGTAAAAACCAGCCACTGCTGGAACAAAGGAAATAGATCCGGGAATTGAATTCTTCCCAGGTGGAACCTTTTCTGCAGTCCCTTGTTTTACCTGGAGAGAACTATCAGGCGAATATACTACAGGCACACCATTTATAATGCCCCTTTTTTTTAGTTCTCTCCGCACAACACGAGCTAAAGGACAGGCTTTTGTTAAAGAAATATCATCTATTGTTAGGGTCAAGGGATTTATTTTGTTTCCAGCTCCCATGCTTGAAATGATGGGAATATTGTTTTTTTTACAGCGTGATATAATATCGAGCTTGGCAGACACATTGTCAACTGCATCTATTACAAAATCAAAATCATTAATTATAAAATAGTCTCCCCTATCTGGTGTATAAAATTCCTGCAAAGCTTTTACCTGTATATCTGGATTAATATCTTTAATACGTTCAGCCATTGCCTCTACCTTTGGTCTGCCAATAGTACTATCCATTGAGTGAAGTTGCCGATTAATATTGGTAACTGCAATAAGATCATGGTCAACCATTACTATGTATCCCACACCGGTTCTTGCAAGGGCTTCAACAGCATGGCTGCCGACCCCTCCTATTCCAAGGACAAGAACTTTTTTCTTTTTAATTTCATCCATTGCTTTAGTTCCTAACAGCATTTCTGTTCTTGTAAATCTCACTATATTATTCCCCTCTATTATTTATCTTCTTGAGGCATAACAGTTTGAATATGCAGCTCTTGAAGCTGGAATTGGTCAACTTCTGATGGCGCTTCTGTTAATAAATCTGATGCACTTTGGGTTTTTGGAAAAGCAATTACGTCTCTTATGCTGGTCTTGCCTGCTAATAGCATTACCATTCTGTCCATTCCCAATGCTATTCCACCATGTGGAGGTGTTCCATATTCAAAGGCTTTGAGCATAAAGCCAAATTTATTTTCAATCTCAGCATCATCTAATCCTAAAAGCTTAAATATGCTTTCTTGAACATTTCTGCTGTGAATTCTAATACTTCCTCCACCTAGTTCCAGTCCATTAAGGGCCAGGTCGTAAGCTTTAGCTCTTACTTTACCTGGGTTTGATTCTAAGATTTCCAAATCTTCATCTGCTGGAGATGTAAAGGGATGGTGCATGGAAATCCAACGATTCTTTTCTTCGTCATATTTCAATAACGGGAAACGGGTAACCCAGACAAACTTTAATTCCTTATCGCTTAGTAAATCAAGCCTCTTTGCTATCTCAACTCTTAAATGGCCAAGTGAATCTGCTACTATACTTGGCTTGTCCGCTACAAAAAGCAGCAGGTCATTAGGTTTAGCTTCAAGGGTCTTTAAAATTTGTTCCAATTCCTGCTCTGTAAAAAATTTGCTGATAGGTGACTTTATGCCATTTTCTTCAACAATAATCCAGGCTAAGCCCTTTGCACCATAGATGGAAACAAATTTGGTCAAATCATCTATTTCCTTTCTAGAGTAATTGCCACAACCTGATGCGTTAATTGCTTTGACCTGACCTCCTGTTTCAACTGTGCTGGCAAATACATTAAAACCAGAATTTACCACAATATGGGAAACGTCTTTAAGCTCCATACCAAATCTTAAGTCTGGTTTATCTGATCCATATCTGTCCATGGCCTCTTCATAGGTGAGATGTAAAAAGGGAGTAGGTATTATGACTCCCATTGTTTCCTGAACTACATAAGCCAACATTTCCTCTAAAAGCTTATAAATGTCCTCTTCATTTATAAAAGACATTTCCATATCTAGTTGAGTAAATTCTGGCTGTCTATCGGCTCTTAGGTCCTCATCTCTAAAACAGCGAACAATTTGAAAGTATCTATCCATACCAGAAACCATTAAGAGCTGTTTAAATATCTGTGGGGATTGGGGTAGGGCATAAAACTTGCCTGGATGTACCCTGCTGGGTACCAGATAATCCCTGGCTCCTTCTGGTGTGCTTCTGGTAAGCATTGGGGTTTCAAGTTCAAGGAAATTATTCTTATCAAGAAAATCACGAATTGCCTTGTTAACCTTATGTCTTAAGATCATAATCCTTTGCATGTCAGGCCTTCTTAAATCCAGATATCTGTATTTTAATCGAAGGTTCTCATCCACATCCACGTTTTCAGTAATATAAAAGGGCGGGTTTTTTGCTGGGTTAAGTATCCTGAGTTCACTTGCATATACTTCAACTTCTCCCGTAGGTAGATTTGGGTTAATAGTTCCATCTGGCCTGGAACGCACCTCACCTACTATTGCTATAACAAATTCATTTCTCACATCCTCAGCCTTATTAAATGCTGCCTGATCCACATCCTGACTGAATACAACTTGTACCATTCCTGTAATGTCTCTAAGGTCAACAAAGATTAATCCGCCATGATCTCTTCTTCTATTAATCCATCCCATAAGAGTAACTTTTTGACCCAAGCTTTCTTTATTTACATGACCACAATGATAATTCCTTTTTAAACCAGCTATACTCTCCGCAGTTATTGCCATCTTTTTTCCTCCTTAAGCAATGAACACAATAAATTTATTTTATCTTTAATTAGATTTTGTCTTTGTTCATATATTATTGAATCCTTTGGATTATAATAAACCCCATGAATCTCATAGTTATCTTTATTTATAAATTTAGAGGCTGCGCCAGCACCAAACCCAATTATAGTTTGCCTTTCCTCCATTATCATTACATTATACCAGCTTTCCTCTCCATCCAAGGAGTAGCCTGAATTCTCCATATCTCCTAAAATTCTTTTTTGTCTATAGAGATAATAAGGCTTGTAACCCTTGTCTCTAAGGATTTTATTTGCAGCAATATGCATTTTAGAAATCTCTATTGGAGTGGGAAGACGGACTTCTAGTTTTCTGAGCTTTGAGGCAGTTTTTATTGCCAAGGTATGAGCTGTAATGTTATGGGGTTTAAGATTAATAACTTTTTCAATTGAATCAGTAACTAACTGTGTGTCCTCCTCTGGAAGTCCTACTATTAAATCCATATTAAGCTTTAGATTAAGTTTATGAACCAGTGCTACTGCCTCATGGATTTGGGAAATATCATGGCATCTGTCAATTAAGCCTAAAGTTTTTTCCTGCATGGTTTGAGGGTTTACACTTACCCTGGTAATTCCATAGTTTTTTGCTAAATGAAGCTTTTCCATGTCAATAGTGTCTGGTCGGCCTGCTTCAAGGGTGTATTCCCTTATATTATACCGACGAACATAGGGTTCAACTATGTATAATAGCTCCTCAAGCTGGGGAGTACTTAAAACTGTCGGAGTTCCTCCCCCTATATATAAAGAATCAACATTAACATCCAAACACCCTGCAGCTAGATAAAATTCTTTTATTTCTCTTTTTAATGCTTCTAGATAATTAGCTACCCTTTTTTTAAACTTTTTAATCTCATAACCAGGAAATGAACAATAAAGGCATCTTGAGGGGCAAAAAGGTATACTAATGTAGATATTGATACCAGTTTGGTCTTTGCTTATTTGCTTGAATAGGTTTCTCTGAGCCTGGACTACTTGTTTTACGAGGTCAATTTTATCTTCATTTATATAGAATTCCTTTTTAAGATAGTTGTCCAAATCTTTTCCTATTAACTTGTTATCCAAAAGGCGATGGATTACTTTAGTTGGCCTGACGCCTGTAAGAATACCCCATGGTTTTGGATCTTCATTGAACAGTTTAAGCATAAGCTTGTAAAAAGTTAACCTGACTAACCTTCTAAATTGGCTGCGAACTTCATATTCTTTTTCTTTTCTAGTCTCTGTTATTCTTATTTTTCTTTGCCAATGGCTTATTGCTTCAACAGCGATTCCCTGGTCATTAACTTTGTAGTTTATTTCAAAATGACATTGGGTTCCTGGCATCCATGCCCTGATCTGATCATTAGGAAAAAATAGTAGAAATATATCTTCAATTGTCTTTTCCAGATCTTCTGGTGAGAACTTTACATAGTAGTTCATCTTAAAAAAATGGATTGTTCTTCTTTTCGTAACCCAGGCTAGAATGGGGTCCATGTCCAGGATATACAGATAAGCTGTCATCCAGGGGTGCTAACTTTTCCTTGAGAGATTTAATAATCACCTTATAGTCTCCACCAGGCAGATCAGTTCTCCCAATAGAGCCTGCAAAAAGTGTATCGCCTGTAAATAAGAAGCCATGTCCCATTAATGAAATACAACCTGGTGTATGGCCTGGAGTATGTATCACCTCTAAAGCAATATCCCCTAAGGTTATAACATCTCCTTCCTTCAATAAAACATCAGGACCAACCAGCTTTTGTGCATCAGAGATCCACGAACTTAAGCACAGACTTTCATCCTCCAAAAATTCCTTGTCCGCCTCATGGATACATATTTGTGCACCAGTTTTTTCTTTAATTATGCCATTTCCACCTATATGGTCATAATGACCGTGTGTATTAATTATCTTCTCTAACTTATATCCATCAGTATTAACTGTATTGAGAATTCTTTCACCTTCATCCCCTGGATCAATAACTAAGCATTTCTTTGTTCTTTCACATCCTAGCAGATAAGCATTGGTTTGCAATGCACCTAAAGGTATTATTTTAAAGTACACAAAATCACCCCTTTAAAAAAGTTTAGAACTATCTAATAACATTGTTACAGGCCCTTCATTTATAGAATGGACAACCATATATTCTTTAAATATACCAGTTTCAACGCCAATTTTCCATTTATTTTGCAGTTGTTCGACAAAATATTTAAAAAGTCTTTCCCCTTCTTCGGGTGGTGCTGCATCTGTAAAACTAGGTCTACGACCCTTGCGACTGTCTCCATAAAGTGTAAACTGCGATACTATTAAGGCCTGTCCATCTATCTCAAGGAGTGAAAGATTCATCTTGCCTTCACGGTCTTCAAAAATTCTAAGATTAGTGATTTTTTCAGCTAAATAATCGGCGTCCTTCTCCGTATCGCCCCTTCCCACCCCTAAATATATAAGGACTCCAGCATCAATTTTTCCAGTTAGACGATCTGCTACTTTAACTGAGGCGCTTGAAACTCTTTGTACTACAGCCCTCACCAGCATGCCTCCCTTTATATACAACATACATTCTAAAATATAGTAAGTAGTTTTTTAGGAAGGTGTCAGTCTTTTTACTTCCATGACATCCTTAACCTTTTTTAACCTATCAAGAATTACTTTCAAATGGTCAATATTGCGAAT
>JAGXSK010000013.1 GCA_018333845.1 Clostridia bacterium
GATATTCACCTGGGACATACAGTTGTATTACATAAGATGAGACAATTTCAAGAGTTGGGGCACCAGGTTATTATCATAATTGGTGATTTTACTGGCCGCATTGGTGATCCAACTGGTAAATCAGAAACAAGGAAACCCTTGACAGAAGAAGAAATTAAAAATAATGCCCAGACTTATAAAGAACAGATTTTTAAAATTCTAGATAAAGAAAAAACCCAGGTTGTTTTTAACAGCCATTGGTTAGCTCCCCTTAACTTTGCACAAATAGTGGAACTTGCTGCAAAAACTACAGTGGCAAGAATGCTTGAAAGAGACGATTTCTCAAAAAGATATAGTTCAAACCAACCAATAAGCATTCATGAGTTCTTTTATCCTTTAATGCAGGGTTATGATTCAGTCCATTTACATGCGGACATTGAACTAGGTGGAACTGACCAGAAATTTAATCTATTAATGGGTCGTACCTTGCAAAAGGAATACAATCAGGAACCTCAAATTGCTATAACCATGCCTATACTTGAAGGCTTAGATGGTGTCCAAAAAATGAGCAAAAGTCTTGGGAATTATATAGGCATTAATGAAGCTCCAGAAGAAATCTACGGGAAAGCAATGTCCATAGCAGACGAGTTAATGCTTAGATATTTTGAATTAGTAACTGATATTACTTTAGACGAATTAAATCAATTAAAGTTGCAGCTTGAAAGGGGACAGCTCCATCCAAGGGATACAAAAATGAGATTAGCAAAAACCCTTGTGACCATGTATCATGGACAGGATGCAGCTCAAAAGGCAGAAAAGCATTTTAAAACTGTATTTCAAAAAAAGGATTTGCCAGATGATATTCCAGAACTTGTTATTAAAGCGGACATGCTGGAAAATGGGAGGATATGGCTGCCTAAATTAATCGTAGATGGGAATTTATCAAACAGTACTAGTGAGGCTAGAAGGCTTATAAAGCAGGGTGCAGTGAGAATTAATGATGAAAGAATTGAAGACCTTGATTATAAGCTGCAGCCTGAGGATAATATGGTTATAAAGGCAGGCAAAAGAAAATTCCTTAAGATTAGGCTTTAATATTGATAAATTACCAGGTTTTTGGCCTGGTTTTTTTATGTTTATTTGCACCTTTTTTTAGTTACTTCATATATTTATGGTATGGGGGGAGGTGAATAGTTTTGTATAAAAGAAAAAAAATACTAAGAATTAACTCCCTGACAAAACTATTGTTGATTATTGTTTTGCTATCATTTTTTGCGGTATTTATTTTAGAAGGACTATTAAAACCAACTCTAAAAACCCTTGCAGAAACCCAGGCCCAATGGACTGCTACAGAAGCCATACATCAGGCTATCCTTGAAGAAATAGCATCAGATATAAAATATACAGATTTAATAATACCGCATAAGGATAGGGATGACAGGGTTGTTTTCATGCAAGCTAATTTAATAGTGGTAAACAGGCTTGCATCTGAGTCAGTTTTGAAAGTTCAAAAACACCTGGAAGAAATGAGAACTGAGAGTTTCTATATTCCCCTTGGACAGATTACAGGCATAAAACTACTGGCAAACCTTGGACCTAAAATAAAATTCAAGCTTTTGCCTGTTGGTACCGTAAGGGTACAAATCTCTGATGACTTTTCGCAAGCTGGAATAAATCAAACCCGCCATAAAATATATCTAAATGTAAGTAGTGACATGAAAATTGCTTTTCCTTTAATAGCAACACAAACAAATGTAGAAGCAAGGGTACCAATTGCAGATTCAATCATAGTTGGTCCAGTACCAGATACTTATATGTTTTTAGATATAGGGGCACAGGCAAAGCTATCAGAACTAACTGAATTATAGTCATTGAGCATTGACATGAATAAATATGTCAGGTATTATTTCAGATGAAACCATACCAGTACTTTAGTACTGGTTTTTCTATAACAAAAGTATATTCGCTTTGAAGGAGCGGAAAATAATGATTTTACTAATAGATAACTATGATTCCTTTGTATTTAACCTTTATCAATATTTGGGTCATCTGGGAGAAGAAATAAAGGTAGTTCGCAATGATAAGGTGACAATACCAGAAATAGAAGAACTAAACCCGGATCATATCATTATTTCTCCAGGCCCATGTACTCCTAATGAAGCAGGGATAAGTCTTGAAGTTGTTAAACATTTTGCCAATAGAATTCCCATTTTAGGAGTATGCCTGGGACATCAAACAATTGGGCAGGTTTGTGGTGGACAAGTAGTCAGGGCAGATAGATTAATGCATGGAAAAACCTCTGATATTTATCATGATGGGAAAACTATATTTAAAGGATTAAAAAATCCCCTAACAGTGACACGTTATCATTCGCTAATTGTAAAAAGGGGTACTCTGCCAGACTGTCTTGAAATTAGTGCAGAAACACCTGAAGGGGAGATCATGGCATTTCGTCACAAGGAAGCGTTACTTGAAGGGGTGCAGTTTCATCCCGAGGCTATTCTTACTGAACAAGGCTATGAACTTTTAGAAAACTTTCTTAAATTAAGAGGTAATGTTTATTAACCAACAAGTAACATCAAATACAGTTATCTGGAGGTTTACATGGAACATGAGAATAAGGTTCTTACACAGAAATTAGATATACAATGGGAACCTGAAAAAATATTCCCATTTTTTTTGGAAGGGGAATACCCTTTTTTTTTGGATAGTGGATTTTTTCATCCGGAAATTGGCAGATATTCTTTCATGGGTAAAGATCCTTATATGACCTTTAAATCCAGGAAAGACAAAATAACCATTATAAAAAAGGATAATGTTTTCCAAAAACAAGGGAATCCCATTGATATTTTAGATTGTATTTTAAATGAATATAAATGTTCACCGGTAGATGCCTCATACCCCCCTTTTCAAAGCGGGGCAGTTGGCTATCTAGCATATGATTTGGGATGGCATATGGAGGTTCTTCCTAATAAAGCTGAAAATGACATTGATTTGCCAGAAAGCTATTTTTCATTCTATGATTGTGTGCTCGCTTATGACCATCTAGAAGAAAAATGCTACTTGTTCTCAACAGGACTGCCAATTAAGGGAAGAGTAGCTGAAAAAAGAGCAAAAGACAAGCTCAAGGAGATTAGTGCACAACTTTATGCTTTTATAAAAAATCCAAAAGAAATTATTAAGGTCAGGAGCACTCATGAAATTCAAATACCAGAGCCAAAATCCCATTTTACAAAGGAAGAATACTGTAAAGCTGTTCAAAAAGCAAAAGATTATATTTCTGCAGGAGATATATACCAGGTTAATATGACCCAGAGATTTGAGACTAAGAGCCTAGTGCCTTCCTGGGAGCTTTATTGTAAATTGCGTAAAATTAACCCAGCACCCTTTGCTGCTTATTTGGATTTAGGAGAAGGTGTAATAGTTAGTGCGTCTCCAGAAAGATTTATCAAAATTGATGGGAATTTTATTGAAACTCGACCTATAAAAGGTACTAGACCAAGAAAAGAAAATAAAGAGTTTAATGAAAAAATGAAAAACGAGCTCTTAAATAGTGAAAAGGATAGAGCTGAACTTGTTATGATTGTTGATTTGGAAAGAAATGACCTGGGAAGGGTTTGTGAGTTTGGAACTGTAAAGGTGGAGGAATTGTTTAGATTAGAAACCTATGCTACTGTTTTTCATCTTGTTTCAACAATAATAGGTAAACTTAAACCAAACTACGGCTTTAAAGAGGTTATTAAGGCTACATTTCCTGGTGGGTCTATAACAGGGGCTCCCAAAATTCGTGCCATGGAGATTATTGAGGAACTTGAACCTGTCAAAAGGGGTATATATACTGGGTCTATTGGATACTTAAATCTATCAGGCAATCTAGATTTAAATATTGTTATTAGAACTTTTATCATCAAAGATGATAAAACCTATTTCCAAGTTGGAGGAGGAATTGTGGCAGATTCTGAGCCTGAAAAGGAATATCAGGAAACCCTGGATAAGGCAAAAGCTCTAATAATGGCTTTACAGACAAGATAAGCATGTTTTCTCTAGGTATAAAGAAAATAATTATGGCAACAGGTGTCTTATAAAAAATCAAGGAATTATTATAAGGCATTTGCTGACGTATAAATAAGGAAGTTGATTAAAATGAAGGTTTGGTTCAATGGGAAAATAGAGAATTCTGAGAAACCATTGATCTCTTTAGCTGATGCTGCATTGCTTTATGGTCATGGCCTTTTCGAAACCCTTCTTATCCATAATGGTAAACCCATTCTCTGGGAAGACCATATTTTTAGAATGATGAAATCTGCAGGAGAATTTAATATTAAAGTTCCCTTTGATCAAGAAGATTTGCTACAGGGTGCACTTGACATCATACAAGCAAATAGCATTGAGCATGGCAGTATTAGAATAACCATTTCAGGAAGCGGCAGCATTTTCATGACGTGTAAAAAAGGAAGGCCATATGATGATAGGTTATACAATAAAGGGGTTTCACTTATCATAAATAAAGAAAAAAGGATTTATAGCAAAGCCTGGTTAATTAACCATAAAACTACTTCCTACATGGAAAAATTATTAATTAAAAGGCAGCAAGCTGATGCAGGTTTCTTTGATGCTGTTTTGTTAAATGAAAAGGGAAATGTGGCAGAATGTTGTGTTAGCAATGTTTTTTGTGTAAAAGATGCAACTATATATACACCG
>JAGXSK010000014.1 GCA_018333845.1 Clostridia bacterium
ACGCAAGGAGCAAAGGATGACGTGGTTGATGCAGACTATGAGGTAGTAGACGATAAGGATAAGTAATACTTCTACAACAGAAATTCTAGGGGGCACAAGCTTATATGCCCCCTGGTCTTATTTACACATGTTTAATACTTAATTATGTCATATGTCAATGTTGGTAGGTTAGGGGGTTGACTTTAAAAGGTGAGCAAAAAAAGGGATTATTATGAAGTGTTGGGGTTATCACGTAATGCTTCAGAAGAGGAAATAAAAAAGGCTTATAGAAGATTAGCAAGGCAGTATCATCCTGATGTTAATCCAGGCAATAGTGAAGCTGAAGCCAGGTTTAAAGAGATTTCCGAGGCCTATGAAGTTTTAAGGGACCCGCAAACCAGGGCAAGGTATGATCAGTTTGGTCATGCTGGCACCCAAAACGGGGGATTTGGTGGCGCTGGTTTTGGAGGAGCTGGCGGCTTTGAAGACATATTTGACATGTTTTTTGGGGGAGGATTTGGTGGCCAGGGTACTAGAAGGGGTCCTCAAAAGGGAGCAGATTTAAGGCTTGATCTGGAAATTACCCTGGAGGAGGCGGCCTTTGGGGCGGAGAAGGAAATTGAGCTTCCAAAGCTGCAAACCTGCTCTGAATGTGAAGGGACTGGCTCTGCTCCCGGTACATTTCCCAGCAGCTGTAAGGTTTGCAAGGGTACTGGTCAGATGAAAACAACTCAAAAGACTGTACTTGGTCATTTTCAAACCATTAAAACCTGTCATAATTGTCATGGAACAGGAAAGGTTGTTGAAACACCCTGTGATGGCTGTTATGGACAAGGAAGGGTTAAGCAAAAGAAAAAAATTGCAATTACTATACCAGCTGGCATTGACACTGGAGCAAGGCTTAGGGTTTCAGGTGAAGGTGAGCCTGGTGCAAATGGCGGACCGGAAGGGGACTTGTATGTATATATAAATGTCAAGCCCCATAAGATATTTGAACGGCATGGTGATGATATCTTGTGCAATTATTCCATTTCAGTTATTCAGGCCATGCTCGGAGACGAGGTAAAGGTACCAACCCTGGATGGAGATGTGAAACTCAAGATTCCAGAGGGAACCCAAAGCGGAACATCCTTTAGATTAAAAGGCAAGGGGGTACAAAAGCTCAGGGGCTATGGAAGAGGAGATCAACATGTTAGGGTTAAGGTGACTGTGCCAACTAACTTGAATGAAAAACAGAAAGATTTAATTAGACAGTTTGCAAAGACGTTAACAAGTAAAAATGACGATGGAAAAGAAAAGGGTTTCTTTGAAAAGGTCAAAAATGCATTCATGGGATAGGCTAAATCATTTGGGAAAGGGGTATGTAAATGCAGTGGCAGGAAATCTCTGTTACTACCAATGAAATTATGGAGGAAGCAGTTACTAATCTGTTTTATGAGATTGGGGCTGCTGGGGTTGTAATTGAAGACCCTAACCTAATAAACCGTTATGTAAAGGAAGACGTATGGGATGCTTATGAGTTTCCCAAAGAATTAATGGAAGCAGAGCATGTCATTGTCAAAGGTTATCTGCCAGTAGACAATAAACTACCCCTCATCTTAGAACAGTTCAATGGAGCATTGGCAGCCCTTAGCGGTTTTTTTCAAGATGCCTATGTCTCTGTACAGCTTAGCAGGCTCCATGAAGAGGATTGGGCCAACTCATGGAAGGAATATTATAAACCCCAAAAGGTAAGTGAAAGAATAGTAGTTGTACCTGGGTGGGAAGAATATATTCCTGAAGAAGGGGAAATTGTGATCAAGTTGGACCCTGGGATGGCTTTTGGGACTGGTAACCATCCAACCACCATGATGTGTATAAAGGCAATAGAAAAGCATATTAAACCTGGTTGGCGGATAGCTGATATTGGTACTGGCTCAGGAATAATAGCCATCTCTGCAGCAAAATTAGGTGCAGAAAATGTTTGTGCTGTTGATCTAGATACCCTGGCAGTTCGTGTTGCAAAGCTCAATGTAAAGAGGAATATGGTTGAAGAGGTAGTTGAGGTGAGCCAGGGCAACCTGCTTCAGGGTATTGACAAGACCTTTAATATAATAGTAGCAAATATAATAGCAGATGCAATAATTGAAATGTCCGAATATGCCTATGAGAGGCTGGAGTCATCAGGAATATTTATAGCTTCAGGTATAATCGAGGACAGGCAGGATGAGGTAATAACAAAACTCCAGGAAGAGGGTTTTAAACTCATTGAAGTAATTGAGGATAATGTCTGGAGAGGCATTGTGGCAGCCAAAGGGTGATGATTACTTGTATCAATTTCGCATTCCTAAAGGGATTAAGATACTAGATATTGATTTAGCGGGAAATAAATTGGAAATATTAGGGAAAGAAGCCCATCATATTGCCAATGTATTACGGCTTAAAGAGGGTACTGCTGTAGGTTTATTCGACGGATTTGGCTATAAAGCAGTAGGAATCCTATTAGACGTAACAAATGAGAGAGTGCTGGTGGAATTAACTCATGACAAGGTGGCAAATACAGAACCTCCTGTAGAGGTTACTTTATATCAGTCCCTGCCAAAAAAGGACAAACTTGAATTAATAATTCAAAAGGCTACTGAACTTGGGGTAACCAGTATTGTTCCCATAATAACCAAAAGAACCATTGTACATATTGATAATGAAAAAGCCAGGAAAAAGATGGAACGCTGGAACAAAATTGCCCAGGAGGCATGCAAACAATCTGGCAGGGCATATATTCCCCAAATTAGTGAACCAATAAGCTTTAAAACCATGCTTTGTGGGATAAAGGCTGAATTTAACATCATACCCTATGAGTCAGAAGATAAAAAAGGTTTACGGCAGGTATTGAGGTCATTTAAGGCATCAATACCTAAAAGTGTTGGCATATTCATTGGACCAGAAGGGGGTTGGGACAAGGATGAAGTGCAGATGGCCGCGAACCATGGTATTATTCCAGTAACCCTAGGACCCAGGATTCTTAGAACAGAAACTGCCAGCCTTGCGGTTTTGACCATGATACTCTATGAGCTAGGTGATTTGGGAGGTTAATAAATAGTGAAAAAGGTAGCAGTACATGTTCTTGGATGCAAGGTTAACCAGTACGAAATTGAAGGCATTAAAGAGCTATTTAGAGAAAAAAACTACAAAATAGTTGATTTTGACGAAAA
>JAGXSK010000015.1 GCA_018333845.1 Clostridia bacterium
CAGGAAATGAGGGCCAAGGTTGTTGAAGCAGAAGCCGAGGTTCCAAAGGCTCTTGCCCAGGCCTTAAGAGAAGGCAAATTAGGTGTAATGGATTATTTTAACATGAAGAATATTGTTGCAGATACTGATATGAGAGAAGCAATTTCCAAAGGATCAAGTGGTGATAAGACAAAGGATTTGACTAAATAGTCCTAGGGGGTGACTCTTTTTGGATATACTCTGGATTATAATTTTTATTTTATACATGGCATATCGTGCTTTTTCTGAAACCCAGAGGAAACAGCAACAAGCACAAAGACGAAAAATGACTACAAGAGAGGATCCTGGCACAAGGCATTACAGGTATGAAGATGTGGAGCCTAAACAGGAGGTGCCCTGGGACTTTGACCCAGATGAGTATCAACAGCAAAGGAAAAGGTCATACCAGGCTAACGTGGAGGAAGCTCCCCAGGAGGAAAGTATTTATCAAAAGAAGCTCAAGACAATGGGAGATAAAAAAAGGGACAAAACTAAAAAGGTTGTTGAACCCTCAACAATAGCTGAACCAAGAGAACCTGTATCTGCAGGATTCTCCATACAATTAGATAATAAATCCCTTGTTAATGCCGTTGTTATGTCAGAAATATTACAGCCGCCAAGGGCAAAAAGACCATTAAGATTAAGATATTAAGATTATTACTACAGCGAAATTTAGCAATTAGCGGAGCCATGGGTACGGTTCGAGGGTCACCGTAGTGCAACGAAGGTCCGAAGGGAAGACGATAGAACCGTCCCTATGGCATCGTCCCAGTGGCAAAAAACTGCCTTTATAAAAAGGCAGTTTTTTTGTATTTACTCTCCTTAGACGTGCATAGATTTATAAGAGGAGGGATGCTACTTTGGGAAATAAAACAAGTATTAAAAAAATGCGCAAAAAAGCAGGCGAAACCTTGGCAGATGCCTTTGATTTGCCAAGGGAATTAATTATTGACATACCAAAAATAACCCTTATTGGAAATCAAGAAATGGCTGTAGAAAGTCATAAGGGCATAATTCAATATACAAGTGAAAAAATTAGAATAAGCATTGCAGGAGGAGAATTAATAGTTTCAGGCAAAAAACTCTTCATTAATTCCATTTTGCCAGAGGAAATAGTCATCTATGGAGAGTTTCACCAGATTTCCTTTGAATAGACACAGGGACTTCCTTAAGTCTTATTTTGCTCACCTTTTCTAGATTGTAATAAAGCAAGATGCATCAAAAGTAAAGGGGGAATTATAAAATGCAGTTAAAAAAACTACTATTATTTATGCTAGGCTATGTAGTAGTTATGATAGAAGGTCCTGTTGAGAGATTCATTAATTTAAGTATTACCAAGGGAGTGAATTTAAAAGATCTAAGAAGCTTGTCTTCAACAAAAATTCAATTTAAAGTATTACTCCATGATTTTTGGACAATGCGTTCAATTGTGAGGCAGACAGGATGCAAGGTAAAGATTCTAGACAAGCGGGGGTTTCCCTTTTTCTGGAGTAAAACAAAAAAAAGAAAGCTACTAATTGTTGGAGTAATTGCCTTTATAGCATCCATGTATATTTTATCAAGCTTTGTTTGGTTCATTGATGTATATAGCCACGAGGATTTGGTATATTTAGAAAAGGGTGAAATTGTTGAAATTGCTAAAAAATCAGGATTAAGGACGGGTATTTATAAAAAAAGTATCAATGTGGAAGAGGTTGAAAGTAAAATCCTATCCCAGATTCCTGAAATATCCTGGGTTGGGTTAAAATTTCAAGGAACCAGGGTAATAATTGAAGTTGTGGAAAGAAAGCTGCCTGGTGAAGAGCAAATGGATAAAGAACCTAAACATTTAATAGCAGCTAAAGATGGCATAATTTACGAAGTTCTAGTGATGATGGGGCAGCCCCTTGTGCAAGTTGGAGATACTGTAGAAGCAGGACAAATACTTATTTCTGGGATAATAATTCCTCCACCACCTGGTGAAGAGCTGCAGCAAGAACTTATTCCTCAAGAACTTAAACGAGTAAGAGCAAGGGGTATAGTCCGGGCCAGGGTTTGGTATGAGGGTCAGGGTTCAGCTGAGTTAAAGGAGACAGTAAAGCATAGAACAGGGGCAACACAAAGGGCGTACTACCTAAACTTGCCTGATAAAAAAATTGTATTCAAGGGATCCCTGGAAAGCAAGTTCAAAAATTATGAAACTGAGATTAGTATCTCTAAGCCTCCTGTATTGCCTTATATACAGATCCCAGGGGAAATAGTAAGGGTTACCTACCATGAGGTAAATGTGGAAACAAGAACCTATGAAAAAGATGAGGCTATTTCCCTGATAAAGGAGAAAATCATTGAAAACTTTAATCTTCCTGCAGAAGTTAAAATTATGGACCAGGAAATTAAGCTTTTGGTGGAAACAGACCAGAGGGTTGTGATAAAATTAATAATTGAAACTATTGAAGATATTGCTAGATTATCCCCTGTAGAATAAGGCAGAAAAAACTTTGTGTTGAAGGTTAAAAATAAAGTGTATATAATATAATGTAATATATAAGTTGATATATATCATTTTATTGCAGACGTTTATTTTTTTGTAGGAGGAGTTAGATACTTGTCACAAACAACAGAGATTAAAATAAAATTACCTGGAAATGGTGAGGAAATAAATGTTCTGGGAAGAAATGACGAAAATCTAAGATTTATAGCAAAACATTCCCCTGTGAAAATTGTTGCAAGGGGTAATGAATTGAGTGTCACAGGCCAGGAACAGGATGTTATTAACACAGAAAAACTATTTAACCAGTTGATCAAGCTTGCCTCAAAGGGCAATCAGATTAATATTCCTACTATCAATTATGCCATGAAACAACTAGCTGCCTTGACAAAGAATGACAGGGAAATAAGTGATATTCTTTCTGAAGTAATATCTATTACAGCAAGGGGAAAACAAATCAAAGCAAAGACCATAGGTCAGTACGACTATATCAAGGCAATAAAGAATTACGATATAGTTTTTGGAATTGGACCAGCTGGCACAGGCAAGACCTATTTAGCTGTGGCCATGGCTGTGGAGGCGTTAAGAAATAAGCTTGTGCAACGAATTATCCTTGTTAGACCTGCTGTAGAGGCAGGAGAAAAGTTGGGCTTTTTGCCTGGAGATTTGCAGGACAAGGTTAATCCATATTTGCGGCCCCTATATGATGGTTTATATGATATATTAGGTGTAGAAACAGCAGCTAAATATATGGAGAAAGAAATTATTGAAGTGGCTCCTCTTGCCTACATGAGGGGAAGGACATTAGAGGATTCATTTATCATATTAGATGAAGCCCAAAACACTACTCCTGATCAAATGAAAATGTTTTTAACAAGAATGGGTTTTGGTTCCAAGGCAGTGATAACTGGAGATATAACTCAAGTGGATCTGCCCAAGGGCAATAAATCAGGCCTGATAAATGCTCAAGGTATATTGAAAAATGTTGATGGTATCTGCTTTAAATATTTCACAGAGCAGGATGTGGTCAGGCATCCCCTTGTTCAAAAAATTATTTTAGCTTATGAGAGGGAAAAGAAAGAAATGGATTAAGTGGGTGGACAAATGCTAAAAACAAAGATTATTAAAGAATATATAAGGGACAGCTACAATAAACTGTTAAAAGATATTTCCCATAAAAGAATCTTCTGGGGGATAGTTTTTTGTGTGGCACTGATGTTTGTTGTAGGGTTGTCTGTTATGCCTGATCAGGTGAATGTTCAGCTAGGCCAGCCCAGTCCCAAGGATTTTGAGGCTCCCAGGAACATCACCTTTGAAAGCCAGGTTCTAACTTCCATAAAAAGGCAAGAGGCTGCAGATAAGGTAGAGCCTGTTTATCGTACCGATGAAAATGTTATCCTTCAGCTCCAGGAAAGTATAAATAGTTATTTTATCATAATAAGAAACGTTAGAAATGATGATGCTATTGAAAAAGAAGGTAAAGTAGAAGAATTAAAAAACCAGCTTGAATTGGTGTTAGAGGATGGAATATATAATGAATTGCTTGCAATGAGTGATGCACAGCTTGAAAGAATCCAGAATGACGTTATCCAAATTGTAAGGCAATACATGCTCCCAGGAGTTCTGCCAGCAGATGTAGAGCTTACAAAACGGAACATTCTTGGTGCCATTACTCTTTTAAATCTTGATAATTCATCAAAGAGCTTCTTAAGGGCACTTATAGAAGACATTGAATTTAGTGGCAACAGAATTTATGATCCTATTTCCACAAATGAGCTGAAGGAAAAGGCAATTGAAAGGGTCGAGCCAGTCATAGTCAAATTGACTAAAAATCAAAAAATAGTTGGCAAGGGTGAGATTATAACCCAGGAGCACATAGAAGCCCTTGAAAAATTGGGGGTTTTGAACACAGCCAACCCTGCAATACCCTTATTTGGGGTGGTGCTCCTTGTGTTGATTTTCCTTGGATTAATCACCATGTATCTTTATCAGTATCGTCCAAGTATACTGGCAAAAGAACCGTTGCTAATTCTCCTTGGCTTGTTGGTAATAAGTACACTTCTGGTATCTAATGCAGTAACATCTATTAATATTGGCATTGGTGCTGAATATTACAACCTGGTGGCTTATGCTGTACCTGCAGCAGCTGGTTCCATGCTTATAGCCATTTTATTTGATGGAAAGTTTTCCATGTTTATTACTACCCTTATTGCTATTCTTATTGGGATAATAAACAATTTGGAATTGCAGTTTGCATTAGTAGCTTTTGTTGGGGGAGTTGCCGGAATTTATAGTGTGTCCAAATTAAGTCAGAGGTCTGACCTGGTGAAGGCTAGTTTCTATATAGTAGGGGCAAATGTTGTTACAATATTAGCCCTGGGTTTAATATTAAATTATTCACTGCCAATGCTATCCATTGCAATGCTTCTTGGGATAATTAACGGAGTTCTTTCTTCAGTTTTGACTATTGGTACTCTTCCCTTTTGGGAAACTGCTTTTGGGGTTACAACTTCAGTTAAACTATTAGAGCTTTCTAATCCTAATCAGCCATTATTAAGAAGACTGCTCCTGGAAGCACCTGGCACATACCATCATAGTGTGGTCGTGGGAAATATGGCTGAGGCAGCAGCAGATGCAGTGGGAGCCGATGCACTTTTAACAAGGGTAGGGGCAAATTACCACGATATTGGCAAGGTGAAAAGACCATACTTTTTTATCGAGAATCAGTTTACAAGTGAAAACCCCCATGATAAGTTGGCTCCCACCTTGAGCACATTGATAATAACCTCTCACATCAAAGATGGAATAGAGCTTGCCAGGGAGCATGGACTGCCTGATAGTATAATAGATATAATTTCCCAGCATCATGGTAATTCTTTAATATCTTTTTTCTATCACAAGGCAAGGGAGGGCAGCTTGGGTGATGTTTGTCAGGAGGATGATTTTAGGTATGACAATCCAAAACCCAAGACAAAAGAGGCAGCTATTGTTATGCTTGCTGACGCCATTGAGGCCGGGGTAAGATCAATTCAAAAGCCTACTCCAAATAAGATAGAAGCCTTTGTGAGAAAAATCATCAAGGATAAGTTAGAAGATGGACAGCTGGAGGAATGTGATTTAACTTTTAAAGAATTGGATATTATTGCCCAATCCTTTGTTAAAATATTAACTGGTATTTTCCATTCTAGAATTGAATATCCAGAGAATGTCCTGAAGGAAATGGAAAGGGGAAAGATTAATGGAGGCGTATGTAAACAATCAGCAGGATAAAAAATCCATAGACCCATCCTTAACAGCAGTTTTAGAGGATGCAATAAAATTTGTCCTTCATAAAGAAGGCATCAATAATTATGAAATAGGTGTCACATTGGTGGATGATGACTATATTTTAAAATTAAACAGTCAATACCGAGGAAAAGATGTGCCTACAGATGTTCTGTCGTTTCCCCTTTCAGGTGAAAATGGAGATACCTTTGTGGTTGGAGATGTGGTTATTTCTGTTGATACTGCTGAGAGGCAGGCTTTTGAATATGGCCATTCCTTTGAAAGGGAAATGGTATATTTATTAGTGCATGGAATATATCACATTCTGGGTTATAACCATGATAATGATAAAAACAAGGAAATAATGAGACAAAAAGAGGAAGAGATAATGAATAAATATAATCTAAGCAGGTAGAAAGATTAAAAATCACGTCAGTATTTGAGGTAGAATATGTTTTAAATGAACAACTAGCTAGAGAAGGATTAAATATTTCAGGTGGTGTACAAGATGCATTTAAACCAATTGTTGGAAATAGCAATTGAGGCTAGAAAAAATTCATATTCTCCCTATTCTAAATTTCCTGTAGGAGCAGCAGTGTTAACTAAAGATGGGAAAGTCTATACTGG
>JAGXSK010000016.1 GCA_018333845.1 Clostridia bacterium
CAGACCATATATCTTTATGAGCTCCTTTTTTATAGGTTCAAGGGGCAAATAGCCATCTTGTTTTTTCTGTCCTTCTCCTATGGGCATTAACTCAATAAATCTGACATGCAACGGTTTGCCTTCTGCCAGTAAGACAAACTTATGAATTTCCTCGTTATTAAAACCATCTACCAAAACACAGTTTATTTTTACAGGTTCAAGGCCCAATTCCAATGCTGTTTCAATACCATCTATAACTTGTTTTACATCTCCACCCCTGGTAATAAGTTTATACCTTTCAGCATCAAGGGTATCCAGAGAAATATTAATTCTATCCAGGCCAGCCTTTTTCAAGGCCGGGCCAAGTGATTTTAACAGGGTTCCATTGGTAGTTAGACTAAGCTCCTCTAAACCACTAATACCTTTTATCATTGCAACAAGATCAATAATGCCTTTTCTAACTAAAGGTTCTCCACCTGTCAGCCTGATTTTTTTTATACCCATGGAAACTGCTGCTTGAGAAATTAAATAGAGTTCTTCTAAAGTCAGTATTTCCTCGTGCTTTTTAAGGCTGACCCCTTCCTCGGGCATGCAGTAGAGACAACGCAGATTGCATCTATCAGTTACACTTAGACGTAAATAATCTATATTTCTCGCAAATTGATCCTGCATAACCTTCCCTCCTCAACAGGGAAACTAGACCATACTATTTTTCCTGTTTGTTTTGTTTCGTATCCTCCCAGCTTGGCTACTTGTTTTCTAAATTCTTCACTGTAAATGATCTCAAGCAGCTTCTTTATTCTTTCATCCTCCAGGAAAATCTTGGGAATGCAGATATCATACTGCTCCTCTATAAGGGGAATAAAGTCCAGGTCCAGGGCTTGCGCAGCTGCCATTATCCCCATGCCCACATGGGCTGTATTTGCTGCTATGGCTGCCGCAACTGCCAGGTGATTGTACTCTTCCTTTCTATATCCAGAGATCTGATTTCCCTTGATACCTTCCTGCTCAAGGAGATAATCCAGCAGTATTCTGGTTCCTGCGCCTTTTTGCCGATTAATAAACTTGACATTAGGGTCTGTTAAGGCCCCTAATCCCCTGATATGCAGAGGATTGCCCTTGGCTACCATTAATCCCTGCTGACGATAGACCAGATTAACCAGCAGAATCTCCTCATCTGGCAAAAGTCTTTTTACATATGATACATTATACTCTCCTGTTTCTGGATCCAACAAATGCATGCCAGCCGCATGGGCTTCTTTGCGTTTTAAAGCAGAAATCCCCCCTAAGCTGCCTACATGGCTGGATGAAAGTGAATACCCTGGATAAAGCCTGTGAAATAAATCATTAACCACATCTAGTGTTAAGTCATGACTTCCACACATTAAGACAGCTTTTTCTATTACACTTAAAGGCTTTAATAGTTCTGCTTCAACGGGCATGTCAACTTCTATCCCTTCCGATAAACGGGGTACTTTTACAATACCGTCTGCCCTTACCAGGGACATAATAATACCTGCGCCTCTTTCCAGGGGTGCTGCCACCAGCCTTTCTCCAACCCTGCCTATTCTAACCCTTATCATTTCCTCCATACCAAGGGTTGAATATAAGGGTTTAGCTACCGTCACCTTTACCTTCTGCCTTTCTTTGATTTCAATACCCAGCTTCCTGTATATTAACGGCTTGACAAACAGTTCAAAGGTAAGTGCAGATGAAACTGGATATCCAGGGATGCCTATTACAGGCTTGCCAGAAATTATACCAAGGACCACTGGTTTACCTGGTTTAATAGCTACTCCATGGGTATATACCCTTCCCAGCTCTTCAATAATCGAGGAAGTATAATCATCCCGACCGGCCGATGATCCGGCATTTATCACAATGATATGGCATTTTTCCAGGGCCTGAAGCACCACCTCTTTAATCCTGCCGTACTCATCAGGTGTAATAGGAAAAACTTCGGGTTTTCCATGCCACTGGGTGGCAAGACCAGACATTACCCTGCTGTTAAACTCAACTATGTCTCCCGGCTTTAGCTGGGTCCCTGGCTCAACCAACTCGTCTCCCGTTGGGATAATACCTACCACTGGTTTAATTTTTACCCTAACCCTGTCAACATTGGCAGCTACCATTGCTCCAACATCATAAGGCCTTATCCCATGGTTTGAGGGTAAAAGCATCTCCTGCTTTACCATATCCTCCCCAATTGCTCTAACATGCTGCCAGGGAAAGGCCGGGGCAATAATCTGGAACCTGTTGTCATCTACAAAATTTACATGTTCTATCATTATTACCGCATCAAATTCATCTGGAATGGGATCTCCTGTATCCACAACTACCCCATCAGCTCCAAGTTTTAAAGTAACAGGATTTGTTTCTGCCGCACCAAATGTTTTTGACGCAATAACTGCTACTCCATCCATAGCAGAAGCACGATAATGGGGGGTTGAAACCCTGGCATATACGGGCTGGGAAGTGATTCTGCCGAGACTTTCATCAACTAAAATCTCCTCATCCTCCTGCACAAAAAAATTGACCAGTTCTAATTCTTTATTTAAATCTTGCAGCGCTTCATCCCTTGATCTGTTTTCTAAATAAATCTTTCTTTCCATCTTTTCACCTGCCCCCATACAATTCTACTTCTACCTCTTCCCCTGCTGCAATTCCTTCTTTTTCTAATGGTATTACCACAAAGCCTTCACTCTCTACCATGGTTGATATTAGCCCTGATTTGCCTAAAATAGGCTCGGCTTTTAAAAATCCATTCTCTTCTACTAATCTTACCCTTACATAATCCTGCCTTCCTGGGGAAGAAGCCACATTAGAAGCCATGACGGCAGTACATTTAGGTGTTTTTGACCTAACTCTTAAAAAAGGCCCGATAATAACATCAAAAACAACCATGGCTGAAACAGGATGGCCTGGCAGCCCAACAATAAGCTTGTTCCCATTGGCAGCAGCCAGGGTTGGTTTACCCGGCTTAATTGATATCCCATGGAAAAGCTGCTTGAAGTCAGGCAGCTCCTCTAATACCCTAGCTGTTAAATCCTTGGTACCAACAGAGCTCCCTCCAGATAAAACAACTATATGATTTTCACCAAGTGCTTTTTCTGTTACCTGTTTAAGCATCTGGAATTCATCAGGAACTATTCCATAAATATTAGCTTCAGCATTCATCTCTTTAACAAGGCCATATATTGTATAGGAATTGATATCCCTTATTTTCCCTGGCTGCAGTTCTTTTATCTCAGGTAACACAATTTCATTTCCAGTGCTTAGAATGCCAACTTTTATTCTGTTAAATACAAAAACCTCTGTAATCCCTATTCCTGCGAGAACGCCCAAATCCTGGGGTCTGACAATGCTGTTTTTACAGCACACCCTTTGCCCTTCTTTAACATCTTCTCCTTTGAATATAACATTTTCTCCTGGAGCCACAGGTTTTAGAACACCGATTGTATTGTCATCCAACCATTCAGTTTCCTCAAACATTACAACAGCATCGCTCCCCTCAGGCAATGCTCCTCCTGTAGCAATTTTAAAAGCCTCCCCTGGATTAAGGACTGCATCAGGAACTTCTCCCATTTTAATATCTCCCATCACCTGCAAATAGCTGGGCTGGGAAGGGGAAGCTCCAAAGGTATCAAAGGAGCTTACTGCAAATCCGTCCATTGTAGATCTAGTAAAACCAGGAATTGGCTCCTGGGAGTAAATATCCTCTGCCAGGCACCTGCCCAAAGCATTAAGCAAGTCAACTCTTTCAACCTCGAAAGATGGTTTAAAGTTTTTG
>JAGXSK010000017.1 GCA_018333845.1 Clostridia bacterium
TGGTGGTGATTGACATGGAGAGAAACAGCAGGGAGCCTTTATTCAGCATAAGTGTGGCAGCCCGCCTTGTGGGAACTAGTATTAGAGTGCTGCGTTATTACGAGGAGATGGGCCTTATATCACCCCATAGAACCAGCGGAAATACCAGGCTATATTCAAATAATGATATTAAAAAGCTTGAGTTGATAATTATGCTGCAGAAGGAAAAGGATGTTAATCTATCTGGTATTAAAATAATCCTTGGTATAATAGCGGACCAGAATATGACCGATTCCAAAGTTAAAGAATTATTATTAAAATTTTAATGGAGGGATGATTATGGCCAATATTATTAGAAGAGGACCTTTTAGCGAGTTAATGAATATGAGAAATGAAATGGATCGTTTGCTTGGAGACACTTTTAGACTATTTGACCAAAAACTAGTTGATGGCAGATTTGGCTTAAATCCAGCAATGGATGTTTATGAAACTCCGGAGGAAGTTGTTGCAAACATAGATTTGCCAGGAGTAAAAAAGGAAGATATTAAAATCAACATAGTAAATAATGAAGTATCAGTCTCTGGAGAGGTTTCCAGGGAGAATAAAGTAGAAAATGGAACCTACTTTTTACAGGAAAGAAGCAGCGGCAAGTTTTATAGAAGCTTTACAGTAAACACTCCCATTGACACAGAGAAGGTTAAGGCAACCTTTAAAGATGGAGTTCTCGAGCTAAAGCTGCCAAAAGCCGAACAAGCCAAGCCAAAGGAAATACAGATTGATGGATAAAATTCGAAAACTAATAAGCAGCTGTTTATTTAAAGGTCATAGGTCCGCTATATATAAATACAACCAGGGCTTTCATCAAATCCCTGGACATAACTGGATATAAGTGGAAAGTGAAACAACCGCTCTTGCCTAGCAGGGGCGGTTGTTTTATTGTATGGGCCCGCAAAATGGCAAAACTTGACCTTAATCCCCTATTGTTATAAAATATGGTACATCCATCACTGAAACTGACTCAAACAATTGCATTATCAAGTTTTATTTTTAATATGAAAGGAGATTAATATGGATATAAAAGAGGTAGTTTACAGCTCACCCATTGGACTCATTCGAATAAAGGGCAGCTTTGAAGGTATTATCTCCATGGATTTCAGCGAGGAGGGAGAAGCATCCAGGGAAACACCCGATTGCCTGATGGATTGCCATGCCCAATTGGACCAATATTTTAAGGGTCAACGCAAGGATTTTTCATTAAAGCTTATTATTACAGGGACAAGCTTTCAAAGACAGGTATATGAAAAGCTTATCCAGGTACCCTACGGGAAAACTGCATCTTATAAGGATATTGCTGCAGCAGTTGGCAATGAAAGGGCAGTTAGAGCTGTGGGTGGTGCAAACAACAGGAACAAACATGCTATAGTTATTCCCTGCCACCGCATCATTGGAAGCAATGGAAGCCTGATAGGCTATGGCTCTGGTTTGTGGAGAAAAGAATGGCTGTTGAAGCATGAACAGGCATTTCTATAATAACCAGCTTTCATCTAACCAGCCTCATCCCTTGGATTTAAATATGAGGGCAGCTATAAAACCAAATACAATAGCAGCCGATATGCCTGCACTGGTTACTTCAAATATTCCTGTAAGAACTCCAATTGCTCCAGTTCTCTCAGCCTCTTCCAGGGCACCTTTAACCAGAGCATTGCCAAAGCTGCTAATAGGTACTGAAGCCCCTGCACCTGCAAATTTAATTAAAGGCTCATAAAGACCCATACCGCCCAGTACAGCCCCTGCAACTACCAGGGTACTCATGGTATGTGCCGGGGTTAATCTTAATACATCCATCATTAACTGGCCTATGACGCAGATTCCTCCGCCAACCAAGAAAGCAATTAAAAACTTTTCCATGATTTTTTTCCTTTCCTATGCTTCTATTGCTACTGCATGTGCAATACAGGGTATGGTCTCTTTTTGCTGGTATGACAGGGGCGACAATAATGCCCCTGTTGCAACTACTAGTATCCTTTTAAACTCACCCTTTTTCAATTTCTTCATAAAGTGACCAAAGGTAACAGTACCTGAACATGCGCATCCGCTGCCCCCTGCAAAAACCTGCTGATCATCTTTATAAATCATCAGTCCGCAATCTGTTAGTATTTCCTCAGGAATATCCAAATCATGTTTTTTTAGTAAATCTCCCGCAATTGCATGGCCGATTTTACCCAGATCCCCTGTTGCAATAACATCATAATAAGTTGGGTCAATGTCCATATCCCTAAAGTGAGCTTGAATTGTATCAACTGCTGCCGGTGCCATGGCAGCACCCATGTTAAAGGGATCAGAAATCCCCATGTCAACAACTCTCCCAACAGTGGCTGCTATTACCCTTGGCCCTTCCCCCTGGTCAGCTACTAGAGCTGCTCCTGCACCTGTAACAGTCCATTGAGCTGAAGGAGGCTTTTGTGCCCCATATTCTGTAGGGTATCTAAACTGCTTTTCAACTGAACCATTATGACTGGAACAGGCAGCTAAAGCATTCTTGCCGGCTTTACTGTTAACTATAAGTGAGGCAATTGCCAGACTTTCCATTGAGCTAGAACATGCTCCAAATACCCCCAGGAAAGGTACACCCAGGGTTCTAGCTGCAAAGCTGCTGGAAATTATCTGGTTCATAAGATCACCACTTACAAAAAACTGCACATCTTCTTTTTTCATGCCGGCCTTGTCAATAGCTATTTCACATGCCTGCTCTAATAATTTTTTCTCTGCCTTTTCAAAGCTCTTCTGTCCTAACCACATGTCTCCATGAAGGAGATCAAAATCATCAGCTAATGCCCCATTGGCCTCAAAGGGTCCTCCCACTGCTGCTGAACCTATTATTACAGGCTGCGACTCAAAAAACCATGTTTGCTGCCCTTTTTGCATGTTATATTCCACCCAATCCTTGAATTATCAAAGTAATAATTGCCACCACAAAGGCTGAAAAAACCCCATAAGTAATTACTGGACCAGCCACTTTAAACATGTTGCCTCCAACACCCAGGACAAACCCCTCACTTCGGTGTTCTATGGCTGCTGATGCTAGCGCATTGGCAAAGCCAGTAACAGGCACAGCCGTTCCAGCACCGGCCCACTGGGCAATATGATCATATACTCCTAGTCCAGTAAGCAATACAGCAATAATAATTAAGGTTGCTACTGTAGGGTTACCTGCTGTGACTTCTGTAAAATTAAAGTAGGTCATATACATCCACTTTAGACCCTGACCAAAGGTACAAATTAATCCGCCGGCTATAAATGCCTTAATTGAGTTAATGAACACGGGCCTTTTGAGTTCTCTATCCTTGGCAAACTTTTTATATTTTTGTTGGGTAAGGGTTAGTTTTTTGTTTTTTAAATTTGACATTTTATTTATTCACCTTCTATCTATGTACTATATAGGAACCTTTAATCTGCCATGTAACGCCTTATATAGACAAGTAGTTGTTTTTTAATGCATAAGATATGGTTCAAGCTTTTTCTTTAAACTTTCAACCTTTTGTGCATTTTCCATATACATGGCTTTAGCTTCAGGATCCAGCGTATCCTGTGAATAGCTTAACAAGTCTGCATGAATCTTTTCTAAATTTGTATAAACCAACTCCTTTACTTTAGGCATGGGAAGCTGCATGGCATCATCAAAGGTATCTATATACAAGTCTCCCACAGTATCTATTTGGGCAATAAAAACATTATCCAGGGATATACCTTTGCTTTCCAGCTGGCTTTTCAGCCATCCCCTGTTTAACCCCATGTTGGCAAGGGGCTCATCCATTATGTTGCCATCCAAGACAACTGTCTGGGGTTCAGTTTGAGGTGCCACTTTTCTCCCAAGGTCATGGGATGTGACAGGCTTTTTATCTGACTTTAACATGACATTTATGTCACCTGTTGTTTCCATAAGGGCAAACTCCACATCTGCAACATTAAATGCATTTTTTACTCTTAATGCCCTTAACAAGTCTTCACCTGTAAGTCTGGTTTGCATAAGATTCTCTTCCATAATCTTGCCTTGCTTGATTAAAATTGTTTCCTTACCATGGACCATGTCATGAACCAGCTTGCTTTTTATTGACAGGTAGTCCAGAGCAATTGGCAGGCCAACCCATACTATAAGCGCTATAATTCCAAAGGCCGTATCTATTAAATTTAAAACCAGAAAAGCAGTAATAATGGCAATTACTATGTAATTAACAAACTGAAAGGCAGTCATCCTTGAAGGCTGTCTTTTGCCCATTAACCTGACTGCTCCAAGAACTAAACCGAATAATAATACGGCTCTTAACAAAATTTCTATCCATTCCTGCATCTGATAACCCCCACTTAATAGCCTTTATATTGTGGTTCTTCAAATTCCAGCTTTTGTACTCTAGTTTCCAAATCCTTAATAACCCCCTCAGTGATATGTACAGCCTCGCTAAAAACCTCTCGTGTTTCTTTGTCGTTAGTTTGTGCTGCATATACATCCAGAGTTCCCCTGACGCCTTTTATAGCAGCCAATGTTTGTTTTACTTTAGAAATTACAGTCATTTAAATTCCTCCTTACTAAAAATATTATTCCTAAACAAATATGATCTAATTCCCTGAATTTAAATAACCAGTATTTTACTATTAATAGGTACAGCAAAAAGGGTTTTTGCTTGTAAAACTTTGGAATATAAATATAAAAACACCAGGAATTTTAAGTCCCCGGTGTTTTTATCTATCTATATTCTTTCTATATGCTGTTATATTTTCTGCAAAACTCAGGCTTTTGTTGTTCAACTAGCGTTTTTTTGTGCTTTTGAAGAAAGTATTGTTATTTCGTTAAAATCAGTAATAATGTGATCAGCATCCTTTAAATGTCCAGGATCTCTTCCAAGATCAACACCTATTGCAGCAAGAACTCCTGCACTTTTTGCCATCTGCATATCACCGTTGGAGTCACCTATTACTATGAATCTTCCCGGATTACCCTTTAGCCTTTCACAGGCAAGCAGGGCCATGTCTGGGTTAGGCTTTCCCTTGAGGACCTGGTCATCACCTATAACCTCCTGGAAAAAATCCCTTATCTTTAAATACTCCAAATGTTTTACTGCTGAAGCAGTTTCATCAGCTGTAACAACTGCCATTTTCAGGGATAAGCTTTTGGCTTTTCTTAAAAACTGCATCAATCCAGGCAAGGGCTTAATGCACCCACTCCAGTCTGTGTTTTCCTCTATTATTTCATAGCTCCTTTGAACTATCCTGACTGCTTCATTCCAGGGTACACCCTGTTTATATATCTCAAAGGAAAGGATAGACACTATATCATGGAGATTACCTGTCAGCATGGGTCCCTTTTTGTCAAATGTATCGATTAACCAATCATATCCCAGGCTCTTTGCACATTGTAAAGGGTTAAGGTCACATCTATTCCCCAGGTTTTCTATAATTTGTCCAATGAAAACTTTAA
>JAGXSK010000018.1 GCA_018333845.1 Clostridia bacterium
GGATAATCCCGAGAGACTTCCTTGCAGCACTCTAGAAATAATCCATCTGTCAGCTTCAAAATATTGGCTTTATGCACAGCAGTCACTTTCTTTCTATTATACATTTTAGCATATTCAAATGCAAAGTGTGCTATTCTTCTAGAGGCATCAGCAGAAATAATTTTTATTGCTTCTGCCCTGCCCTCTTCAACCTGTCTTTCTATTCCTACGTAAAGGTCTTCAGTGTTTTCTCTGACAACAACAAGATCAACATTTTCAAATCTGGTCCTTACATTGGGTAAATTTTTTACTGGCCTTAGATTTGCATAAAGGTTTAGTTCTTTTCGTAGCGTTACATTTACACTTTTAAAGCCCTTTCCTACAGGTGTGGTAATAGGGCCTTTTAAAGCAACTTTATTTCTTTTAATGGAATCCAGTACCGAAATTGGCAAGGGGGTTCCTTCCCTTTCAATTACTTTTTCTCCTGCCTCTACTTCTTCCCATTCCAGGGGGGAACCTGCAGCTGCCAATATCCTTAATGTGGCACCCATTACCTCTGGACCTATACCGTCTCCAGGTATAATAGTAACTTTTTGCATATCATCACCCTATTCTTTTATTTGGCTTTTTAATTACTTCTAATTATGCTGCTGCTTAAGCTGCTACTTACTCATGGTAGTAAAATTCAACAGTCCACCTGCCAGCAAAATCTCCTTCTGCCTAGGTGTAATGTCTAGTATCACAGAAATATTAACACCTTTAGTCTCATTAACTAATATTCCCTTCCCATTCAGTACCATGGAATGGACATCCTGAGCATATAAATTATCATTTATGCTTATATCTTCCATGTCTTCTGGTCTTTCAAAGGTTAACGGCAAAATGCCAAAGTTAATTAAATTGGCCTTGTGTATTCTTGCAAAAGATTTTGCTATGATTCCCTTTATCCCAAGGTATAAAGGAGCTAGTGCAGCGTGCTCTCTGCTTGATCCCTGACCATAGTTGTCACCGCCTATAATAAAACCACCCTTGTTTTCCATTGCCCTCCTGGGAAAATCCTCATCAACAGGGGCAAAGCAGTACTCAGCTAACTTTGGAATATTTGATCTAAAGGGGAGAAGCTTTGCGTCAGAAGGCATAATATGGTCAGTGGTAATATTGTCGCCTACCATAAGCAGGACCTTGCCGTTTATATTTTTTCCTAGAGGTTTAGCCTTTGGCACAGGCTTGATATTAGGCCCCCTTACCACTTCCACAGTTGATGGGTCTTCTGGTGGCTTGATTATCATACTGTCATCTATGGTAAACCTTTCGGGATAGTCTATATTTACCATTTCTCCCAGGGTTCTTGGATCAGTTAAGTAACCTGTAATTGCTGCTGCAGCTGCCGTCTCTGGGCTAGCTAGATAAACTTTGGCAGTTTTTGTTCCACTTCTGCCTTCAAAATTTCTATTAAAGGTTCTTACTGAAACAGCATTATTTGCAGGTGCCTGCCCCATGCCAATGCATGGTCCACAGGTGCACTCTAGTATCCTGGCACCTGCACTAATAAGGTCCCCCAATGCCCCATTATCAGCCATCATTTGTAAAACCTGTTTGGAACCAGGAGAAATTACTAGACTAACCTCTGGATGGACCTTTTTGCCCTTTAGGATAGCAGCAACCCTCATTAAATCTGTATACGAAGAGTTGGTACAGCTTCCCATGGCAACCTGATCTACCTTGAGGTTTTTTATATTTGTTAAAGGAACTACATTGTCTGGACTGTGCGGCTGGGCAACTAAAGGCTCTAGCTCAGAGAGATTAATGGATACAATTTCATGGTAGTTTGCATTTTCATCAGCCTGGAGGGAAACCCATTCTGTTTCTCTTCCCTGGGCTTTAAGAAACCTTAAGGTCTCTTCATCGCTGGGGAAAATAGAAGTAGTAGCACCCAACTCTGCTCCCATATTTGTTATGGTAGCCCTTTCTGGAACTGAAAGATTTTTAACACCTTCTCCTGCGTATTCAAAAATTTTTCCAACCCCACCTTTTACTCCAAGCTCCTTAAGGAGATGAAGGATAACGTCCTTGGCTGATACCCAGGGCTGTAGTTTTCCTGCCAATTCAACTTTTACCACCTTGGGCATGGTCAAATAATATGGGCCTCCAGCCATGGCTACTGCAACGTCTAATCCTCCAGCACCCATGGCAAGCATACCCATGCCGCCAGCAGTGGGAGTGTGGCTGTCAGAACCCAGCAGGGTTTCCCCGGGAACGGCAAATCGTTCTAAATTCACCTGATGGCAAATGCCATTTCCAGGTTTGGAAAAATATACTCCATGCTTGGCTGCCACAGTCTCAATATATTTATGGTCATCTGCATTTTCAAAGCCTGTTTGTAAAGTATTATGGTCAATATATGCCACAGATCTTTTGGTTTTTACCCTGGAAATCTCCATGGCCTCCAGCTGTAAATAAGCCATGGTTCCGGTAGAATCCTGGGTTAAGGTTTGATCTATTCTGAGGCCAATTTCTATTCCTGTATTAATATTATTACCCTCAACTAAATGTGATTTAACAATCTTTTCAACAATGTTTAATGTCATTTTCTCAACTCCCAGATTACTATTTAAATAATATGCAACAATTTCCAGCCCTATTTCTGCACGCAAGTATTTCTGCATACAATTATACATTGCTTTCAAGGATTAAGTCAACAAATGCTGGCAATAAGCTGGCAAAAGACAGTGTTATCAGCAACATCTTTCCTTAAATAAGCCTAACAGCTCACTTATTCTACCTATTTCATAGTCTGGTTTAACTCCCTGCACCTGGGTACTGGCCTCATGATTTATCCATATGGAGGTTATGTCCACGCCATTGGCTCCGGCTATATCCCTTGCCATACTGTCACCTATCATAACTGCTTCCTGTGGAGATACCCCTAGCTTTGTTAGGGCCTCCATGAAGATTTCTGGCTTGGGCTTGCCAACACCAACTTCTCCAGACACCACAATAACCTCAAAAAACCTGTTCAGATTGGCTTTAGAAACCTTTTCTCTTTGCAGGTCAGGAGCTCCATTGGTTATCATGGCTAATTTATAATTCTTTTTTAGCTCCTCCAGGGTTTTTTCCACCCCTGGAAAGGTATAAAACCTTTCCTTCCTTTCTTTTTTGTATTTTTCACCTAGTTTAACTGCCAGGGCAAAATTATTAATGCCAAGGTCTTTTAAGGCATTTAACCATGCTTCTCTTCTATATACCGGGCCCCAATTATGCAAAACAGCAAACCTTGGATCCTCTCCTTGAAATTCAGCACACAAGGCTTCTGTAAAGCTTATCTGTATATCATCACAGTAATCAAATAATTCATAGTCTGTCCATAGTTTCTTTCCATGCACCAAAAGTGACTCAAATAGAACCGACAAATCCACCTGCTTCAGTTCAGATATATTTTCACATGCAGCATAAAATGCTTTCCTTGTTGCCTCTTCCTCTACTATTAAAGTGTTGTCTAAATCAAAAATAATGGCCTTCTTTTCTTTAAGCACAGTCTCTAGCAGCTCCTTTACAATTCCTTTATAAAACTTAGGTCATCATGGGCATCTGGCGAGAAATTTGAATGCACACATGCCTATCTGCTATTAAATCCACAAGCATATTCACTTCACTACGCGGTCAGCTCTCCCTTAAGAACTGTTACAGCCCTGCCCATTAATAGTACTCTCTCACCTTCTACACTAACCTTAACAACGCCAGTTCTCCTGGAAACCTGCAGCCCTGTTAATGGATTTTTGCCAAGCTTTTGCTTCCAAAAAGGCCCGAGACAGCAGTGGGCAGAACCGGTAACAGGATCTTCATTGATTCCTACACCTGGTGCAAAATACCTTGACACAAAATCATAACTTTCAAGCTTTGACTTGCTTGTAACAATAACACCTCTATATCCTAAAATACTGCCCAGGAAACTGAAGTCTGGTGCTAAACCCCGAATAATATCCTCTGTTTCATATTCAAACAAATAGTCCAGGCGGTTTCTGCCTGTGTATATGGGTTTAGCTCCAATTGCTTTGATGATCTCCTCAGGGGGGTCTGTTTCCTTCTCAGGTTCAGCAGGAAAGTTAAGCTCTATCCAATCCCCCCTTACTAAAGCTGTTAATAGCCCACTTTTGGTATAAAATCTGGCCTGCTGGTCTAAATTTAAATAACCATTTTCCCACAGGGCATGGGCACTAGCCAGGGTAGCATGACCGCATAAATCAACTTCTGCTGCAGGAGTAAACCAGCGCAAATCATATCCATCTTTTTCTGGATATAAAAAAGCTGTTTCTGATAAATTCATCTCCTGGGCCACTGCCTGCATCCACTCTTCGTCTTTTATTTCATTTAAAATGCATACAGCGGCAGGATTTCCTTTAAAAGGCTCTTGGGTAAAAGCATCTACCTGATATATTTTCATTAGGGTTCTCTCCCTTCTTATATTACAAATGAAACCATTCTAAGAACATCAAAATAATCATGGGATACAAGAAACCATTTTTTCAACTCCCAATCATTTATTATTATTTAATCTTGGCAATTATTTCTGAAATAGTAAGGGTATCCTGTTCCCCACTCTTCATGTCTTTAAATGTCAAAAGGTTACTTTTAACTTCATCACTACCTATAAGAATTACATAGGGTATACCAAGCTTGTTGGCATAGTTTAGCTTCTTGGCAATTTTGGTGTCTTCAACATATACTTCTGAAATAATGCCGTTATCTCTCAACTCATTAGCTGCCTTGATGCAGTATTCAA
This sequence comes from Clostridia bacterium, assembly GCA_018333845.1. Lineage (GTDB taxonomy): Bacteria > Bacillota > DSM-16504 > Desulfitibacterales > Desulfitibacteraceae > Desulfitibacter. Next base: position 4,760 of record JAGXSK010000018.1, read on the forward strand.
AATCCTCATTAATTGGGATAACCAAAACCTGCGATAGGGTTGCTGCTTCAGGCTGGATTATATTTGCTTCCCTTAACTGATAAAAAAGCCTTGTTAATCCAATGGATATGCCAACACCAGGGAGCTTTTGGGTTGTATAGTATTCGGCAAGATTGTCATACCTTCCCCCTGAACAGACGCTTCCTATTTCTGGGTAGTCATTTAGCATGGTTTCATACACTGTGCCAGTATAGTAATCTAGCCCTCTTGCTATCCTCAAGTCAATTGCATAGTTTTTTTCAGGCACATTAAATGCTTTTATGTACCGGACAACCTGGGCAAGCTCTTCCAATCCTTCTTTAAATATATTATTGGAAATGTTTAAAGTTCTTAAAGCCTCAATAATCTGTGAGTTGCTTCCCCTGATTCTAATAAATTCAAGAAGTCGTTGAATGGAAGCCTCACTTAATCCAAGGTCTTTAAGCTCTTTAATTACTGAATCTTGTCCAATTTTTTCCAGCTTATCTATTATTCTTAAAACTTCTGCTTTATCCTTAATGGCAAGTTCATCAAAATAACCATTAAGAACCTTCCTGTTGTTTATCCTAATTGTAAAGGAATCAAAACCAAGATCTTTAAAGGTTGAATAAATTACACTTGGTATTTCCGCATCGTTGAAAATACTCAGTCTGCCATTACCAACAATATCTATATCGCACTGATAGAATTCTCGAAATCTCCCCTTCTGGTTTCTTTCACCTCTGTATACCTTGCCAATATGGTATCTGCGAAAGGGAAAGGTCAAGGAAGAAAAATACTGGGCCACATAGCGTGCCAGGGGAACCGTAAGGTCAAATCTTAATGAAAGGTCCGTATCCCCCTTCATGAAACGATAGATTTGTTTTTCTGTTTCTCCCCCTCCCTTGGCCAAAAGAATTTCGGACTTTTCTATTACAGGCGTGTCAATGGGAATATAGCCATACTTCTCAAAATTAGCTCTAATTTTATCCAGCATTTTATTGAATAGGAGTTGATCTGCCGGCAAAAGCTCCATAAAGCCTGGCAATATGGACGGCTTTACGATAGAATTATTCATTGCTTTCCCTCCATCTTTTATTAAATACTATATTTAGTATTGTTTTTATAATTTAGTATTGGTTTTATAGAAAAACAGCATATACCCATGGGTTAGTAATGATTTAAGAAGGTTATTTCTTATTTTCTCTAACAGTTTAATGCAAACTTAGATTTTTGTCCAGAATTAGCCATTAATATTGGTGGTAATGGTCACCTTAACTATTTTTTAGGAATAAGATTTTCACAGGGCACGCCTGTCTGGCATTTACCACACCCATATCTAGGTTTATAACGAGGCAGAATAATCTCATCTATATATTTTGAACATAAATCATGATCCTTGCCGTCCTTTGAAATTGCCAAAGCTGGACATCTTTTTATGCAGGCACCGCAAGAGTTGCAGTATTGGTATATATCCTTGTATTGTCTTTGAGTATAAGGGTATTCAACAGTTGTAACAACACTGCCTAATCTGCCGGCACAGCCCATTTCCGTTATAAAGGATTTGCTGAGATTAAAGGTTCCCAGCCCTGCAATGAATGCAACGTGCCTCTCTGACCAGCTGCTTCTTTTATTTATTACAGTAAAGCGCGAATCCAAAGCTGGGCATGTGGCTTTACCACCCATGGCTTCCAATTCTCTTACTAAACAGCTGGCCAGAGCATTATTTAGTGCCTGGCCCTCAATCCTTCCATAGAGCCACTCAGTGGATGGAAGTTCCCTTGAGACCCTGTTGGATTTTCTAACACCATGGCTAAAGGGAAGAAAGTATGATATTACTGTCCGAGCTCCTGGCAGCCACTGCTCAGGTTCAATATGATGCAAACCAACAATGTCTTCTTCCTTTAATTTCTCAAAAAGCTCATCCCTGGGATTGGCAAAGCCAAATAGTGGTGCCTCAAATATCTGCAGTTTGTCTAATTCTTCTATATAGTTCAT
>JAGXSK010000019.1 GCA_018333845.1 Clostridia bacterium
AAACGTTCCTTTTGAGCAACTAACTCTTCCAAGGTGGGGTTTCCCCTTTCTGCCACAGTTTGTCCACACGCTGGAGCAATTAATTTTTGCAGCTGATTACCGTTTTGCTCATAAAGACGATATCCCACAACACCGGTAACAGCTCCTGCTATAAAACCAAACCAAAACTCCTTCATATTTAGCATACTATTCACCTCCTTATTAATATATTATTTAATGTTAAAATTGCTTATTCCCTGGCTTTGGCAGTATTCACAGTACTTCTGTCGGGCCAAATCCAGGAGTACCTCTAGCAAATTTATACCCCAAGAGATGGCTGAAGCTTTAGTGATATTATTAGGCCCGAGGGACACCATACTGATTATTCCAGCTATCACATCTGGATGCTTTAATTTGTCCTTGCCACCATGGGTCAGCACCGTATAAGCAGAAGATATCATTGTCAGGTAGTCTAACATGTCTGGAGCAGAATTAGTTTTTTTTCGAACTACAGAAACAAGGAGCAAGGCCCCTGTCACCAATGAGTAAAAAAGACTATCTTTAATATCAGACTTCATGTGGGGTAGGATATGGTCTATAGGGCTATGGTTGTTTTGATAAAAAAATATAGAAATATACCGCAAAACAGTATTACGTTCAATAGCTTCGGCATTATATTCAATGACGATAGAGTTGATAATAGGTTCAATGCGTACTTTGTGGATACCCTTTACTTGAGCAAAAAGCTTATTAATATCAGCATAGTCCCTTCTGCCTGCCAAAGCAGGAACAATCAACCGGATACGATTGGGTATATCATGGACAATGTGAAATCTATTTTTCATTCTTTGGCATCTCCATAAATAAAATTTTAGAACTATTAATTACTACTCCAATAGTTGCCACATTATGAATCACTGCTGCAAGAACCGGGGTAATAGTCCCCATTGCTCCCAACATAAGAGCCAAACTGTTTATTGCTACTGTGGTTATAAAGTTCTGGTTAATGATTCTTAGAGAGTTTTGTGACAAGCGAATTAGATTTGGAAGTTGTAATGGGTCATCGGGAATAATAATTACATCACTGGCCTCCATAGCAATATCTGTCCGCTTTCCTCCCAGGGTAATTCCCACATCAGCATAGGCCAAAGCTGGAGCGTCATTAATGCCATCGCCAACCATCATTACTGTGTTTCCTCTTTGCTTATACATTCTAATTAAGTTGGCTTTATCCTCTGGCAAAGCCTCTGCAAAGAAATCATCCAATAATAGTTTTGAGGATATGCGGCTTGCATTATGACGTTTATCACCTGTAAGTAAGATGATTTCATCTACGCCGTACCTGCGCAATTGGTTAATAGTGCGTTTCATGCCAAAGCGCACTGGGTCATAGATGCTGATAATTCCCATAAGTTTTCCTTCGTAGGCCACATAAATCAAACTGTTTTTTTCAGACTTGAAATCTAATCCCTGAAGGCTCTTTAAAGCAGTGATGTCCATCTGTTCCTCTTCCATAAATACATCACTGCCCACCAGCAAGTTCCCTTTATCTACTTCGGCCATAATGCCTCGGCCTATTACTGTTACAACTTTACCATGGTCGGGAATAGATAGGCCTAATTCTTGAGCTCGATTGACAATGGCACTGGCAACAGGATGAGATGAATGTTCTTCTGCAGAGGCAGCATAGCGAAGAACATCCTCCTCAGTATAGTTGTTAAAGCTGTAGATTCTATTAATAACGGGTTCACCTTCCGTAACTGTTCCTGTTTTATCGAACACTACTGTGTCCACCTTGGATAAGCTCTCCAGATACTGCCCGCCCTTGATAAGAATCCCCTGTTTAGCAGCTTTGCCAATGGCAGCAGAAATGGCAGTTGTAGTAGATAATTTCAAACCGCATGCATAATCAATAAAGAGCATATTCATAACCCTGTTCCAGTCTTTAGTAAGAAACAGTACTATTCCTGCCATAATAAAGGATACTGGAACTAATGCCTGGGCCATTTTATCCGCATAGGACTGTATAGGGGCCTGCTTGTTTTGCGCTTCCTCTATCAGCTTGATAATGCGGGTTATAGCTGTATCGTCACCTACATTTTTTACAGCAATCTGCACCTGCCCGCTTTTCAATATGCTGCCTGCATAGACATAGCTTCCTTGATAAACCTCTTTGGGAAGATACTCTCCAGTAATAGGGGATTCGTCTACTGAACCTGCTCCCTTTACAATAGTTCCGTCAACAGATATCTTCTCGCCTAAAAACACGGAAATAGTTTGGCCTGATTTAACAGAATCAATATGCACCTTCCGCTCTCTTCCATTTTCCTCCACCAACCAGACATAAGGCACATCCAGCCTGAGCATGTTAATAATATGGTTTCTGGTTCTTTGAGCAGTATACTTGGTTAGCAGCTCCCCAGCTCTAGATAAAAGAACGATGGTCAAAGCAGAGCTGGACTTGCCGTTATAAGATGCAGCTAACAAAGCCACCGCTGTCAAAGTATCAGCGTTAACTTTTTTCTTATTAAACAAGTAGGAAAAACCTTCCTTAATAATATCACTGGCTGCAAACAGCAATGCAAAGGTAGCAGGGCGAAAAAGCCTCAAGAAACCTGATGTGGTACCTAACTGGCCAGGTAATAAAAACCGTTCAATTAAATACACAGCAACTGCCACACCACTCTTGGCCACATTCGACCTGGCCAACTGGCTAAACCCTTTAAATTCATTAGTACTTTGCCCAGAAGCTGCAGACGAATTAAACTGTTCTAATAACCATTGAATAATTAGCCGTACTGGAACTTGTGAATGATAATATATCAGCAATGAACCAGTTTCCATACTGTAATTAGCAGAGTAGATTGGGGGAAACTGCCGACATCTGCTTTCTATTAATGAAGGTCTTTCTTTTCTCTTGCCTATGTAAATTCTCACTCTACCAGGCATTAAATGGATTAGCCTTGCCGAGTTAATCAATATGCATAGCCTCCTCCCCTCTCAACATACGATAAGCCCATAACAATTCTTTAAGTGAATTAGTCCTGTTTGTATTAAAGCCTCTGATTCCATTGATTGTTAAAGCCAATATGATTAGGGCGGGAATGTCCAGCAGCCCTTTAGTGCTAATTTTTACCTGTCGATTTAATCTGCCCATTACCTTAATCATTTTATTGGTGGTTTCAGATTTTTTTGCAGTTACAGCTTTGCCTGTAGCCTTTACAGCCGTTTCTATCACCTCTTGAAATTGCTGGTTAGTTAAATACAATTCTTTAAAGCTAATTACCATGCTGCCGGTAATAGGTGAGCAGCTTGCTTCCTTTACCAGAGGATGTCTTTTCATGAATTCAGCCAGAATAGCTGCCACATTTTCATTTTTCCAGGTGTTGCATTGCAGTCGCACTCTCCCAGGCATGGCATGAATTACATTCACGTTTAGAGTGGATAATCTGCTCAATAAGCTATTTCCAATTAAAGATGCTACGGTACCTCCAATAATGCCCAGCACTTTTCTCACCTCTTCACTGTGATTCTGTATATTTTTCTACTTTAGTCAACCAATTTTCCACAATATCCAAATTATTCAAAGCAGATTCATTAAACTCAATTAATAAACTACCAGTTTCAGGTGTAAATGAAACAGAAGTAATATTAGCATCACGCTCCAGTTCATTAATATACCAGGCCAGCTCCCCTTGCCTATTCTGCCAATGGGACAATTTTAATCTAACTCTACCAGGAATAAAATGCACTATCTCTATGTTGTTTTTAGTTAAGAACTGTTTAATCCGGTGAGCGCAGAGCAGATTATTTACATTTAGCAAGATTACCCCCCCAAGCATTAATAAACAAATTTAACAATTGCTATCCATTTTTAATTGTAAAGTCCCAGGTGCAGTGTCTTTAATAAATTTGTCTAAATATGTATTTACATTATTCTCTTAAAAATGAT
>JAGXSK010000020.1 GCA_018333845.1 Clostridia bacterium
TTAAGCAGGATAGTTAAACAAAGGTGGTGTTTGCAGGTGGCAAGCTTAAAGGAAAGGCAGGCCCTGGTAAGTCTGGTTAAAGAAAAGAAGATTGTGGCAATTTTACGCGGTGTAAAGGAAGAACACGTTGAAAACCTGACAGAAGCTCTGCTTAATGGGGGAATAAGTATTTTGGAGGTAACCCTTAATACACCTGGAGCATTGAAAATGATTAAACTTTTACAAGAAAAGTACTCAGGTGAACTGGCAGTTGGTGCAGGTACAGTACTTACCATCCAGGGCGTCCAGGATGTAATAGGGGCAGGAGGCCAGTTTATAGTCACACCAAATTTTAATTCAGAACTTGTAAGATTTTGTGATGGAAATCATATTCCAGTTTTTCCCGGAGCCTTTACAGCAAGTGAGGTGGTGGCTGCTCATGAGGCTGGTGCAGATATTGTCAAGGTTTTTCCGGCCATGCCCATGGGCCCCGGTTATATTAAAGCTCTAAAAGGTCCCCTGGACCATATTTCCTTGATGCCCACAGGTGGAGTGGGGCTGGATAACATTGGCGAGTTTCTAAAGGCAGGAGCCTGTTCCTTTGGCATAGGCGGAGAACTGGTTAATAAGAAGCTTATTGAAGAAGGGAACTGGGTAGAGCTAACTGCTCTTGCCAGAGAATATACTTCTATTCTTAAGTAAATAAAGGGCAGCGGTATGATGTTAGCGGCATGATGCCAAATAGACAATGGGAATTTTGGGCAAGTTGACTGCTTAAAAGAGATAGGGGGAATAAATATTGAAGATTAAGGTGGAACATGAAAAATGTACCGGCTGCAAGGCCTGCATGTTTGCCTGCTCCATGGTAAACCATAGGGTTGGCAGCTACAAATTTTCACGGATAAAGATTGATAAAGACGAAGCAATTGAATTGTCCAGGCCAATAGTTTGTCACCAGTGTGAAGATGCTCCCTGTGCAGAAACCTGTCCTGCTTCGGCTCTAGAAAGAAACCCGGTAACGGGAGCAATAGTCCTTGACGAAGAAAAGTGCAGCAGCTGCCAGCTGTGCATTGGCAGCTGCCCCTTTGAGGCAATTTTTATGAATGATGATACACTTAAGCCCATGAAATGTGAATTGTGCAGTGGGGATCCCCAATGTGTAAAGGTATGTGAGCTGCCTGGAGCCATCCAGTTGGATAATTAAGAGGAAGGGAGGAGGAAGATAATGGCTGGAACTATACTCCATGTTGATTTAACTTCCGGGAAGGTTTGGAAAGAAAGTATTAGTGTTGAGGATGCCCGCAAATATATAGGTTCCCGCGGCTTAAATGCCAGGCTGTTGTGGGATTTGACAAGACCGGGAATAGATCCTCTGGGTCCTGAAAACCCCCTGATTTTTGGTCCCGGGAGACTAAATGGAACTAATGCACCTTCTGCAGGGCGTACCACTATTACCTGCAAGAGTCCGGCAACTGGGCTGTATTTAAAGACAAATGTGGGAGGCCACTGGGGTACAGAACTGAAGTTTGCAGGCTATGATCACCTGGTAGTCCATGGTGCAAGTGAAACACCTGTCTATCTCTATATAACTAATGAGAAGGTAGAAATCAGGGATGCCAGTGAGCTGTGGGGCAAGGACGTACGGCAGACTACAGAACTGCTCAGAAAGAAGCTGGCTAAAAAGCTTGAGGTAGCATGTATAGGTCAGGCCGGGGAAAACCTGGTTAACATGGCCAGCATCATGTGCTCCATCTATAATGCAGCTGCCAGGGGTGGTCCTGGTGCAGTCATGGGGTCCAAAAAGCTAAAGGCTGTAGCAGTATCTGGTGACGGACATATCTCCTTTGCCGACCCTGAAGCCTTTAATGAAGCAGCCATGCAGTGTGTTAAGGGTTTGTATAAAGAATCTGGAATAGCCGGACTCCATGCCTATGGAACCTCTGGGACTGTACTTCCATTAAATGAGCTAAAAGGCTTGCCGGTAGACAATTTCAAAAGAGGTTTTTATGAGGAAGCTGAAAAAATAGGTGGAATTGAGCTGGCTGAAGCCGGTTACTTGAAACGTAAAGTAGGCTGCAACGGCTGTATTATCGGCTGTCACCGCTACAGCGAAGTTGAAAAAGGTCCCTATAAGGGTTCCTTTGCCGGCGGACCTGAATACGAGACTGTAAATGCTGTGGGTGGAGGTTGCGGCATCTGGAACCTGGAGCCAATTTTAAAGGCCAATGAGCTCTGCAATATATACGGCATGGACACCATTTCTGTTGGCGGAGTCATACAATGGGCCATGGAGTGCTACGAAAAGGGTGTATTAACCAAAGAGGATACAGGAGGAATGGAGCTTACCTTTGGCAATGAGGAAGCCATGGTCAAACTGGTAGAGCAGATTGCCTTCAGGGAAGGGCTTGGAGATCTGTTATCCATGGGTGTGAAAAAAGCTGCAGAGAAGGCAGGTAAGGATTCCTACAAGTGGGCAGTTGAGATAAAGGGACTGGAACAGTCAAGGGTGGATACCCGTTCTGCCTTTTCATATGCATTAGCCTTTGCAGTAAATCCCAGGGGAGCAGATCACCTGCATACTGAATGTTTTGCAGAATTTGGTCTAAGTCAGGAATGCCGTGACGTAATTAAAAAAATAACTGGGGATGAAAAATACGCCAATCCCTATCTGCCGGAAAAGCGCGCAGACATAGTACGCTGGCATGAAGACTGTTATGCAGTTACAGATTCCCTTGGTTTCTGTGCCTTTGTTACCACTGCCCTCTATGGGGTTACCCCAGAACTAATGGCAAGGCTGTTTGGTGCCACCCTTGGGACCCATGTCACAGAGGAAGAAATCATGGAAACTGGGCGCAGAATAGTCACTCTAGAAAAAGCTTTTAATGTACGGGAAGGGGCAGACAGGAAGCTGGATACAGCCCCCTGGAGATTAATGAACGAGGCCCTGGTTGACCGGGCTGAGGGCAACAATGTAATTACCAGAGAGATTCTGGACAAGATGCTTGATGAATATTATGACCTGCATGGCTGGGACAGGAAAACCAGCTGGCCCAGGGAGGAAACCCTGGCAAAACTGGGGTTAGACCAGGTGGTCCAGGGGTTAAGGGAAGTAAACCGCCTGCCGGAATAAAAAGTACAGATATCCAAAGGAGGATTAGGAAAATGTCTGATAAGGTTGTAACCTTTGGTGAAATAATGATGAGACTAGCCACCCCTGGCTTTCAGAGGATTGTTCAAGCCAGGGAATTTGAGGTAACTTACTGTGGCGGGGAAGCAAATGTAGCTGCCAGTTTGGCCAATTTTGGAATGGATGCCTATTTCGTATCAAAAGTCCCTGACAGCCCTGTGGGCCAGGCCTGTATTAATTTCTGCCGCCAGTATGGGATAAAAACTGACTACATGCTCAAGGGAGGCAGTCGCCTGGGTCTTTACTACCTGGAAGCAGGGGCATCCCAGAGGGCTTCCAAGGTTATATATGATAGAAAGGGTTCGGCCATTGCCGGGGCTAGCTATGAGGAGTTTCCCTGGGATGAAATATTTAAGGGAGCAGCAGTATTCCATGTGACAGGAATCACTCCAGCTATCAGCGATTCCGCTGCAGATGCTGCTCTAAAGGCAGTGCAGAAGGCCAAGGAAATGGGACTTACAGTCAGCTGTGACATAAATTTTCGTAAAAAACTATGGTCCAGGGAAAAGGCCAGGGAAGTAATGAGCAATATTTTTAAATATGTTGATATTGCCATTGGCAATGAGGAAGACACTGAGAATGTTTTCGGCATCAAGGCCGGGGTATCCGATGTAACCAGCGGGCAGATAGATGAAGAGGGCTACTGTAATGTGGCCAGGGAGCTAAGGGAAAAGTTTGGTTTAAGCAAGGTGGCAATTACCTTAAGAGAGAGCTTCTCGGCATCTGACAATGGCTGGTCTGCCCTGTTGTATGACGGCAAGGATTTTTGCTTTTCCAAAAAGTATAATATTCACATTGTAGACAGGGTAGGGGGAGGAGACTCCTTTGCCGGTGGATTGATCTATGCCCTGCTGAAAGGCTATGACAGTCAAAGGGCTGTGGATTTCGCAGCAGCAGCATCCTGTTTAAAGCATACCATACCTGGCGACTTTAACCTGATTACCCTGGAGGAAGTTGAAAATCTCTTGTCTGGTGATGGATCAGGAAGGGTGCAGAGGTAATGGCCGCAATTAACCTTAGATATGTGGGCGGAACCAGCAAATTTTTTAAGGATCCCCAGAAGGTATTATCAATAGCAGAAGGCTCAACAGTTAAAGATCTTTTAGAAATAATCTGGGGGGAAAAAGCCCCAGAACCATGCCAGGAAGATTGTGAAATGCCATTTCTAATCATTGTAAATGGTTCCAACATTCATTATCTGAACAAATATGAAACAGTACTAAAGGATGGGGATACAGTATCATTTTTGCCCTTTCTAGCAGGGGGATAGGAGTGTGGATAAATTGTCTGTAAGTGAGGATTTGCTTGAAGCAGCACAAATTGTCCTTGCAAAGTGCATGGGAGTTTCTCCAGGGGAAAAGGTGCTGATTGTAAATGATGGTTGGGAACCAGATATTGTAAAGGCACTGACTGGGGCTGCCGGGCTTTTAAAGCATGACAGCGTGGTCCTGCAGTTTTCTCCACGCAAAAACCATGGTGAGGAGCCGCCGGAGCTGGCAGCTGAAGTCATGTCCCTGGCTGATGTGATTCTTATGGTTACATCCAAATCTTTATCCCATACCAGGGCCAGAAAGATGGCTGCCCAACGTGGAGCCAGGGCTGCCAGCATGCCAATGATAACACGGGAAATCTTCTTGCGCTCCATTGACCTGGACTATGGTGTCCTGGCTGAAGAAACTAAATTAGTGGCACACGTTCTCACAGAAGCCAGAGAACTAAAAATTACAACGCCCTCAGGAACTAATCTGCAGATGAACGTTGAGAAGAGGAAAGGCCATCTTGATGTGGGCACCATCCTGGCAAGGGGTTCATCAGGAAACCTGCCTGGAGGTGAAGCCTATATAGCTCCAATAGAAGAGGAAACCCAGGGAATTCTGGTTTTTGAGCAATCCCTGGCCGGTTGGGGCAGGCTGGATTCACCCATTGAGATTTGTGTAAATGGGGGCAGGGTAACCAGTATAAAGGGCGGCAGGGAAGCCCAGTGGTTAAAAGAGACACTTGCAGAAAGTGGCCCCGGTGGAGAAATAGTGGCAGAGCTTGGCATTGGCACCAATCCCAGGGCAGTCCTCAGCGGCAACATCCTTGAAGATGAAAAGGTGAAGGGGACTGTACACGCTGCCCTGGGGAGCAATTTTAGCTTTGGCGGAAGAAATGAAGCCAGCCTGCATATAGATGGGATGCTGTTAAAACCAACACTGCTAGCTGATGGAAGGGAAATTATTGTTGATGGAGTTTTAGTAATCCAAGATGGATGGGTAAATGCCATCTAACCATATATGTGATGTCAAACTTTTAAAATCATAGCTACTAGCAAGGGGTGAAAAATCTAAAATGAAAAAAAATATAGACCAAGGAGATTTAGCCCAAAGTGTATTTTTACTGCAGCCCAGCAGACCTATTTTATGCACCACAATTAATACGGATGGTTCTCTACATGTAGCACCCTTTAGCTGGATAAATCCTGTTTCCCATAAGCCTCCAAGGGTTGCTATGGCTTTATTAAATAAACCTAAGAAACAAAATTCCCTGGTAAACATTGAGAGGACAGGAGAATTTGTAGTAAATGTTCCCAGTTTAGAGCTGGCAGAGAAGCTTGTTGAATGTTCTTATTTAATTAAAGAAGGAGAAAATAAATTTAGAAGAGCAGGGTTTAATGTCCTGCCATCAGTTAAAGTTAGTCCTCCTGGAATCCAAGAATGTAAGGCCCATTTAGAGTGTAAAGTGATTAACTCCCTTGATGCAGGAGATCATATCCTTTTAGTGGCTGATATACTTCAAGCTAGTTATGAGGAAGGAGCCTATAGTTCTAACCTGCTTATTAATCTTGAAAGGTTTACACCTGCCATCCATATCTTAAACTATGTTTTGGATAAGTCACAGGTCCACGTTTTTTTAAAACCCTGTGGCAGTCATACCATAGAGGTACCCTATCCAGATAATCAATAGTAGAAGGTTAATGATAAGCAGATTTAAGAAAAGAAATTTGCAGGGAGGTGATATTAAGTAAAAGAAGATCGGGTTTGCTAGTCGTGTGCTTGTAGTAATTTGTTACAATACTTGTTCAGTACATTAATTCATTGGAGGAGGAAAAAGAATGAAAAAGATGAGGAAAAATTTTTTATGGTTAATAGTTGTAATTTCCTTGATAGGGCTGCTGTTAGTTGGTTGTGGAGGAGGGGATAAGCCAAAGGAGGAGCAGCCAAAGGCTGAGGAAAAGGTTTTTAAGGTAGGCATTAATAATTTTGGTCAAGCAAACTTTTTTGCCAGGGTTGGCAGGGAAGCAATGATTGAACAGATTGAGAAAAATGGCGGAGAGGTAATTGCAACTGTTACTGCTGATGTGCCAAGTAGATTAGCAGCAATTGAAAACATGATAGTTCAGGGTGTTGATGCCATTATCATCCAAGAAGGTGATATAACCCAGGTAGCTCCAGCATTAATTGAAGCTAAAGAAAAGGGTATAATTATTGGTTCAATGGATGCAGGTGATGCAGATTTTGTTGACGTGTTTGTTGAATCAGACAACAATCATCTGGGAACAGCAGCAGCCGAAAAGATGGTTGAATTGATAGGCGGCAAGGGGAATATAGTGGAAATATTTAATGATGCTGGTTCCATGATACGCGTCAGAAGAAACGCAATGCATGAAGTGATCAAGGCATACCCTGAGATCAAAATAGTAGCAGGCTTCACTTATGCATGGCCCGATTTCTTCCCAGATGGCAAGGCTAAAATGGAGGCTATTTTACAGGCTCATCCAAACCCTGGAGATATTGCAGCAGTATATGCAACCTTTGATGGCGTGGGACTTGCAGCAGCACAAGCCAT
>JAGXSK010000021.1 GCA_018333845.1 Clostridia bacterium
TATCTTGTTCAAAGCTGGCCTTACCATCCAAGCCCGAGGCATAGACAACAGGAAAATCAAGCTGACCCTCATTTGCTCCCAAATCAATGAATAAATCCAACACTTCATCAACTGCTTCGGCAGGTCTGGCATTTTCCCGATCCATTTTATTGACTACTACTATTGGTACCAGGTTCTGTTCTAGGGCCTTTTTTAGAACAAATCTTGTCTGGGGCATGCATCCCTCAAAGGCGTCTACTACAAGGAGTACTCCCTCTACCATTTTCATAATTCTCTCAACTTCGCCGCCAAAGTCAGCATGGCCGGGAGTATCTAAAATGTTTATCTTGTATCCCTTGTATTGTATTGATGTATTCTTGGCAAGGATTGTAATCCCCTTTTCTCTTTCGAGGTCGTTTGAATCCATGACCCTTTCCATGACCTGTTCATTGGCCCTAAAGGCCCCTGATTGAGAAAGCATTTTATCTACCAGCGTGGTTTTACCATGATCAACATGGGCGATTATTGCTATATTTCGTATATTATTTGCTGACATTGAATTTCCTCCTAGGTTTGCTTGGTTTTGTTAAAGTCTTTCTTTGGTTTCAATTAACTGCTTTAGTTCTGCAATCTCTTGCCTGAGCATTTTAATCTCTTTTCCTAGTATCTCTCTTTTATGTTCTTCCTGTTCATCTTCTTCAGCACAATTTGCCTGGTGAACATTGTTTACTATGACAGCAACAAAAAGGTTGATGACAACAAAAGTCCCCACTAAAACAAAGCTTACAAAATACACCCATGCCCAGGGAACCATGGCATTTATTGGTCTCATCACAGCACTAGCCCATGATTCCAGGGTTACTACCTGGAAAAGGGTTAAAAGCGATAAATGCAATGAGCCAAAGTATTCAGGGGAAACCTTTGAAAATAGGATAGTTCCTGTAACGCCAAAAATATAGAAGATTATGCCCATTAAAAGCAAAATGTTTCCCAGGGATGGTATTGTGCTTAGTAAAGCATTAACCAAACGCTGAAGTGATGGAATTACAGAAATTGCTCTTAATACCCTCAGAACTCGTAGAATCCGAAGGACAGAGATAAAATGAGACCCTGCAAATATAAGGCTGCTTGCAACAATGATGAAGTCAAAATTGTTCCAGCTGCTTTTAAAGAACGTATACCAGGGCCTGGTAGCAATGATTCTAAGGGCAATCTCTATACTAAAAACCCATAAAAAGATTCGTTCTGTAAAATAGAATAATTCCCTATGTGGTTTATATACAGGATAGGTTTCCAATCCAATTACAATTGCGTTAAGAAAAATAATGCCAATAATAAATTTAGTAAAAAAGGGGTGGTTTACTATAGAAAGAGACCATTTATATATATAATTGCTGTTTTCATTTCTTACCTTCAACGGTTCCATTTTATCCATTCCCTCCTTAACCCTTTAACTTTTCAAGTTTTTTAAGGAACCTTATTAAGTTTAACAAAAAACATGTCAGGTGCCAAGTTTTAAGAATCTTTTAAGTTTAGAAGTTTTACATTATTGTGAAATGTTCATAGTACTTACCTATCCTGATTAAGTATAGTATAGTATAATTAATCAGGATAGGTAAGGAAACAAAATAAGACAAAGGGACGGTTCTCCTGTCTTATAAACAAAAATTTATATATAGGAGTTGTTGCAGGTGAATAAAGCTTTTCCAGGGTATCGTGAATGCATAATGGACATCAGGCCCTATGTGCCGGGCAAGTCAATAGAGCTGGTTCAGAAGGAGTTTGGTTTGACAGATGTAATAAAGCTGGCCTCCAATGAGAATCCAATAGGACCATCTCCAAGAGCCATAGAAGCCATGAAGGATAATGCTCATAAAATGTTTCTATATCCTGATGGTTATTGTACTGATTTAAGAAACATGGCGGCTGAATATTTAGGTGTTGCTCAAAACCAGCTCATATTTGGAAATGGTTCTGATGAGGTAATTAAACTTCTTGGTGAAACCTTCATTTATCCGGGAGATGAGGTAATAGTTGCAGATCCAAGTTTCTCTGAATATGATTTTGTATGTCTTTTAATGGGCGGTATTCTCAGGAAGGTGCCTTTAACAAATCACGCCCATGATCTGGAGAAAATGGCCGGGCAGATAACTGAAAAGACTAAAATGATTTTCCTATGCAATCCAAACAACCCGACAGGTACTATTGTTGCAAAGGAGGAAGTTGATAAATTCCTGGCAAAGGTTCCCGACACAGTAGTGGTTGTTTTTGACGAGGCTTATTATGAATATGTGGAGGACAAGGCTTATCCCCAATCCCTGGAATATCTAAATCAGGACAGGGAGAATATAGTTATTCTAAGAACATTTTCCAAAATACATGGTCTAGCAGGATTAAGAATAGGCTATGGAATTGCTGCTCCCAAGATGATTCAGCTTTTAGAAAGAACCAGAGAGCCCTTTAATGTTAATCTCATGGCTCAAAAAGCAGCTCTGGCCAGCCTGGCTGATAAGGAGCACGTTCAAAACAGCAGGGATGTTAATAATAAGGGGCGGGAGTTTTTGTATAAGGCCTTTGAAGAAATGGGTTTAGATTATATTCCTACCCATGCCAATTTCCTCATGGTAGATCTACAGAAAAACTCTAAAGAAGTTTTTATTGAGCTGCAAAAAAAGGGTGTTATTATAAGAACAGGTGATATTTTTGGCATGGACACTTTCATCAGAGTTACGATAGGAACTGAGGAAGAAAACAAAAGGTTTATCAAGGCATTAAAAGAAGTCCTTGGAAACCTCTAAGCAATAATGTCTATGAAATATAAATAAAACTTATATGATTGTAAATTAGCTGCAAAAAGCAAAAAACATTAGTTTCCCAATTAGGGTGGTACCGCCATAAGCAAGGCTTTTCGTCCCTGGGGATGAAAGGCTTTTTATTTAGGGCTGATAGCGTTTTCATTTTTTACTTTGTTGATCCAAGACCTTCCAAGATACCAGCATCTAGGTAGCAGCACGCCAGGTTTAGCTGTGGTCATTGGAAGTTAGAATGCAAATATGCAATCCAAGTAATAAAACGACTTGGATAAAATGTAAACGGGAGTTCATGAAAGGTGGGTTAAACTGTTTTGGCTGAAAGAAAAAGAATTCTGACCATAAATCCAGGAGCTACTTCAACAAAATTTGCTGTATTCCTGGATGAGGAACCGGTTTTAAAGAAGACTGTTGAGCATGCCGCAGCAGATTTAGAGGTTTTTGAAAGGATATTTGACCAGTACGCTTACCGTCTAGATATTATTTTAAAAGAGCTTGCAGATGCCAATATTGATATTAATTCACTGGATGCAGTTGTGGGACGCGGTGGACTGGTAAAACCTTTAGAAGGTGGAACATACGTTGTAAATGAGGCCATGCTTTCTGACCTTAAGGAAGCAAGGAGGGGGGAGCATGCATCAAATCTGGGTGCAGCCATTGCCCACGGTATTGCTTCCAGGTTAAATATTC
Organism: Clostridia bacterium; assembly: GCA_018333845.1. Classification (GTDB taxonomy): domain Bacteria; phylum Bacillota; class DSM-16504; order Desulfitibacterales; family Desulfitibacteraceae; genus Desulfitibacter. Next base: position 3,480 of record JAGXSK010000021.1, read on the forward strand.
CAGCCTATATTGTGGATCCAGTAGCTGTTGATGAGATGGAACCTGTAGCAAAAATTTCAGGGCTGCCTGATATTGAAAGAACCAGCTTGTCACATGCCCTTAATATGAAGGCTGTTGCCCATAAGGTGGCAAGGGAAATGGGCAAGCAATATCAAGATGTGAACTTTGTAGTAGCCCATTTAGGCAGTGGTGTATCTGTTGCTCCTCACAAAAATGGCAGAATGATAGATGTAAATAACGCTATAGAGGAAGGCCCCTTTGCCCCTGACAGGTGTGGGGGTCTTCCTGCAACCCAGCTAATGAATTTATGTTATTCAGGCAAGTATACTCATCAAGAAATGAAGGAAAAACTCATGAGCAAGGGCGGCTTATATGCTTATCTTGGAACAAAGGATATAAAAGAAATTGAAAAAATGGCAGCAGAAGGTCATGAAAAAGCCAGTCTATTATTAAGTGCCCTTTCCTATCAAATCAGCAAGGAAATAAGTGCCATGGCTGCTGTTTTAGAGGGCCAGGTTGACAGGATTATAATTACAGGTGGCATGGCCCATTCCAAAAGAATTATTGATGACATTGTTAGACGAGTAAAATTTATTGCTCCAGTGGTTCTTGTGCCAGGTGAGGAGGAGCTTGAATCTTTGGCAATGGGTGCACTAAGGGTACTTAATAAAGAAGAAAAAGCTAAAGAGTATTAGACGGTTTTTTCAAGGAGGGTTAGCCTTTGTACTATAATTTTGGAGAAATCCTAGATACAGCTAAAAGCAGGGGTAAATATGCAATAAGCGTTGCTGTGGCCCAGGACAAGGATGTACTTGAAGCTATCAGGGCTGCTAGAGAAGCGGGCTTAGTTTCAGCCATTCTTGTTGGGGATCTTAGATTAATAAGGCCCATTTTAAAAACCGTTGGATTGGGTGAAGGTTATGAGATTATAGATGAGCCAGATGAAGAAAAAGCTGCTTTAAAAGCTGTTTCCCTGGTAAAGAATGGTCAAGCCCATATACT
>JAGXSK010000022.1 GCA_018333845.1 Clostridia bacterium
TGATGGTATAGCACTGAATATCAAGCTTACTCACAGTGAAATAGCTGCAATTATAGGTTCCACAAGGCAAAGTGTTACCCAAATACTTAATGAGTTTAAGGATGAAGGAGCAATAAAGATAAATGACAAAAAAATAATTGTAACCAACAAAAATAAGCTGCAATCAAAAATATATTAAACCCTTAGGGGGTTTATTTTTTATACCAAAATGTCATCCAGCTGACCTGAAAAATGTCATATTAATGACTGTAATTTTGTAAAAATAAAGACCATAAATCTGCAATACTCCTGACCGTCCCATACCTGTAATAGTTCTATAATATTAACGAAAACAATAGCAGTCATAAAATTATGCTATGGGAAGGGGGCGAGTGACTACAATTAAATATCCTCGGGCCATTTTAAGTTTTGTCAGCAGATCATTATAAATTTTAAAGGGAGGAATAAGGGATGAGTTCTGAGTCTAATACTTCGACAGTAACAGAAAACACTCTAGTTAACCAGGGTTTATTAAGCAGTTTAACACCTGAAGAAAAGAAAAAATGTATTAGCCTATTAATTGCTACTGCAATAATGCTTGTTTTCCATTATGGCCCTGCAATACCTGGTTTAGAACCTAATGGCCAGTCAATTTTAGGTATTTTTTTCTGGTTTATGATTGTCTTGATAACTAACAGCTTACATGGTTTTGTTGTAGGCTTTGCTTCCCCAGTACTAGTAGTTATACTTACAGATCTGAAAATAGGAGAGGCTTTTAGTGCCTTTACAGGGGATGCCTTTTTCCTGGCAATTGGAGCGTTTACTTTTGCTGCCATCATGACAGCTACTCCACTTGGAAAAAGAATTACAGTATGGATAACTGATTTATTTAGGTCAGTAAAGGTTCCCAGAATATTTTTTGGTTTGTCAGCGGCGGATTTTGCCATAAGCGGTTTCTTGCCTACAGTTGCTGAAACTGGTTTGATGCTTCCCCTGGCAAAGGGCTTTAGCTCTCTAACAAAGGACAAGGAACATCTTCCTGAGGTACAAAGAATGAACAAGGGGTTATTTCTCCTGATAGTTGGCCTTATGCCCCTGTTTACAAGTTTATTAATCTTAACAGCCCACTTCCCAAATATATTATGGGCCGGCTATATGGGGGAAATTGGGCATACAATAACCTGGACTGACTGGTTGGTGCTGAACCTTCCCTTGTGGGGTTTGATGCCGGTAGTATTTATATACACAGTGTCATACTACAAATTATGGAAAGTTGAGATACCAGGAGCAGCAGATGAAATGCCCAGGCTTAAACAGCAATTGGGTAAAATCACCTGGCCTGAAAAGTGGGCTTTAATAGCCCTTGGTATATGTCTTTTCCTTTGGATTACGGAAAAATACCTTCATAATATTGGAACAGGCATGGTTGCCTTAATACTGTTGGTCCTGATTTTTCTGCCCTTTAGTAAAATTAAATTTAAGGAAATCTCTCCTCATATTATGTGGGATGTATGGATTCTTCTAGGTGGGGCTATTTCCCTGGGAACAGCACTTTTTAAATCAGGAGCAGTGGATTGGATGGTGGGCTTAATACTTAAACCAGTAGAACACGTTATAATTGGCCTTCCTGCAATTCTGATTTTAATAGTGGTGGTTTTCGTTATCCAAATCCCCAGGGCGGGAATTGTGAGTGCTGCAGCCATGGGTGCAATGTTCATACCACTTACTATGAGCCTCGGTCCTGAGCTTGGTTTTAATGTTTTACCTTTCTCTTTAATTGTTACTAACTGTTTAAGCTATGCATTTTTGCTGCCCATGTCAATTACAGCCTTCTTTATTGCCTGGGGAGCATCTGGAATAAGTATGGGTGAGGTAATAAAGTTCGGTATACCTTTGACAATAATCTGTAATGTGTACACAATTATAACCATGGCAATATGGCTGCCATTAATTGGATACCCATTGATGATGTAAAATGTTTAATTCACAGAAATGAAAGGAGCGATATATATTGACAGTAAGAGCAAAAGAAAAGTTTCCCAAAAGTTCTGAAGAGGTATCTGTAAAAGTATTGGAAACAGATTTCCTTATAATTGGTGCAGGTAACGCCGGCTGCTTTGCAGCAATTGAAGCAAAAAGAATTAACCCAGATGTAAAAGTAACCTTATTGGAAAAGGCTCATATTGATAGAAGTGGGTGTTTGGCTGCTGGAATGGATGCAATTAACACCTATCTTAAAAAGGGCAAAACCATTGATGAATTTGTAAGATGGAGCAGGTCCCAGGCAGGGGGATTATTGCGGGAGGACCTCTTTATTAAAATAGCAGAGAACCTCAACCAGCCAATTGAAGAATGGGAGCAATGGGGACTGCCAATTAAAAAGGATGAAGAAACTGGTGAATATGCTCATAGAGGCAAATGGGATATAGTTATACAAGGGGAATCCATGAAGCCCATACTGGCGGAAAAGGTTAAAGAATATGGCTGTGAGGTTATAAACAAGGTAATTGCCACAAACTATCTTATAAAAGATGGAAGGGTAATTGGAGCCTTTGGATTTGGAATTAAAGATGGGGCAATGTATATAATTAAAGCCAAGGCTACGTGTGTGGCAACTGGTGGAGCAGCTGGGCTGTATAAGAACTACACTAGTGATGCAACAGATAGTCATCATCAAATGTGGTACTGTCCCTTTAATAACGGTGCCGGCTATGCCATGGGCATCAGGGCGGGAGCTGAGATGACTACCTTTGAAATGAGATGGTGTGCAACTAGAACAAAGGATTTTAATGGTCCTATTGATACCATATCAGTAGGCTATGGAACTCCCATGATAAATGCCAAGGGTGAAAAAATACTCCAGGAAAGATATGCTGACGTGGGAGGAGAAACTGCACCAAGATATATACGAGCTAATGCCCCAATGGAAGAATGGCTAGAAGGCAGAGGGCCATGCTTTGTGGACACAAGAGAAATGTCAGATAAAGACATAAAGGATATGAAAACAGACTATTTAAATGAAAGACCATCTTATGTTTTATTTTTAGCTGCAAGGGGCCAGGACCTAAAGGAAGAA
>JAGXSK010000023.1 GCA_018333845.1 Clostridia bacterium
TCCTGGTGTCAGGAGCACTAAAGCCCATACTGGACAGGGTGGCCCACGAGTATAAATTTAATGAGGTCATTGGGACAGAGCTGACCATGAAGGGAAATAGAGCTTATTTCCATAAAAACTTCAAGTACATACAGGGAGAAGAAAAAGCTATTGCAGTAGTGAAAAAATACAAGCATCATGAAATTGACTGGAGGCGCAGCAGGGCCTATGCTGACAGTTTTTCAGATCTAGCAGTCATGGAATTAGTGGGTGAACCTTTTGCAGTTAGACCAGACAAGGACCTGCTGGACGTGGCCAGGGATAGAAAATGGAAGATAATTGACAGTCCTTCAATATGAGGGGCTTTAATTTATATAGATTTTCTCCATAAAATTTTGGATTGGAATTAGTAATATTCTTTTTCTTATTAGTAATATTCTTTTTCTTATAGGAGAACTATAAATATAGACAGCATTCACGGAGGAATAAATATAGTAGGCAGCATGGGTATTATAAGAACCTTTGAACCAAAGCCGAGCACAGAAGAGATAACTGCATTACAAAGGTCCGCAGAAATTTTAAAAAATACTTAAAAAATCTATAGTTATAAGCAGGATAATTGAGGTTAAGAGCGAATAAGTCACTATAATGAACCTGCTGTTCAGCGGGCGAACATATTTAAAATAATAATATTTATTTTTAGGAGGTACATAAAACCATGGCTGAAAGAAAAAAAATTACAATCCATACCTTGAGGGAAATGATGGAAAAGGGCGAACAAATAACAATGCTTACATGCTATGATTATCCAATGGCATTGATACAGGAAAGGGTTGGTATCGAGATTATACTTGTTGGTGATTCCCTGGGCATGACTGTTTATGGATATGATGGAACCCTGCCAGTAACCATTGACATGTCAATTCGTCATACACAGGCAGTTCGCAAGGCCGCTCCAACTGCATTCCTGGTTGGTGACATGCCTTATATGACTTATCAGGTAAGCCCTGAAAAGGCCATTGAAAATGCAGGCAGAATGATGGCTGAAACAGGCTGCGATTGTGTGAAGCTTGAAGGTGGAGAAGAGATGGCTGATACTGTAAGAGCTTTAGTTAGAGCTACTATTCCAGTAATGGGCCACATTGGTATCACTCCACAATCAATGGCACAAATGGGTGGATTTAAAGCCCAGGGAAGAAGTGCAGAAGCAGCAATCAAGCTTATTAATGATGCAAAGGCTCTAGAAGAGGCCGGCATTTCCTTGCTGTTAGTTGAAGGTGTTCCGCCTGCAGTACTTGCTGAAATTACAGAAAGAGCAAAAATTCCTGTAATTAGTTTAGGAGCTGGAGAAAAGGCCCATGGTCAATTACTAATTGTTCATGACATTTTAGGCTTCTTTGACGCTTTTGTGCCAAAGTTTGTCAAGAAATATGCCAATTTAAATGCCACCATCCATGAAGCTCTAGCAGCTTACAAGGACGAAGTTAAAACCAGGGTATATCCAGATGAAAAATATGTTTACGGCATGCCGCAAGAAGAGCTTGAAAAGATGAAGGAAATGTTAAAGAAGTAAGAATGATAAAATAAAGCCTCCCATACTTACACTAGTAAGTGATGGGAGGCTTTTACAAATTATTATCCCAAAAACACTTCCATCTGGTTTTAAGAACATTGGATTTTTTGGATGGGACGAAAAGGGAAACAAAGTGGCATTCTATATTGCGGATATGGAAGCTAACAGTAAACTTGCAGTGGCAAATTTAATTGATTCACAGGTTGTAGTATTGGATGCTCCAAATAAGACTAGATTTGACGAGTATATTCTTCCTCCAATAAAGCAGGAATACAGAAAAATGTGTAGAAATAAAATGAAATCGATTTCATTAGCATAAAGGAGGAAATTTATATTGGATTTTAAGAATAAAGTAGTTATTGTAACTGGAGCAGGTAGAGGTTTAGGCAAAGAGATTGCGCGACAGTTTGCTCTTCAAGGTGCATGTGTTACATTGGTTTCTAGAACGGAAAAGGAAATAAAGCTTAATGCAGAGGAAATCATTAGTGCTGGTGGAAGGGCCATTGCATGTGCTGCTGATATTTCACAAGAAGATGATGTAAAAGGCATGGTTAAAGCAACATTAGATGCCTTTGGCACAGTAGATGTTTTGGTTAACAACGCTGCAGTACATAAAGCAATTCCTGTGTCTGAATTGTCGCTTGATGATTGGAACTATCAGATATCTGTCAACCTTACCGGTACCTTCCTCTGTTCTAGGGAGGTTTTACCAACAATGTTGAGCAAAAAACATGGCAAGATCATAAACATTTCTTCAAGTGCGGCAAGATACTATTTTCCTGGCTTTGGGGCTTATGCTGCCTCTAAGGGTGGAATAGTCAGTTTTGGACATACGCTATCAGAGGAAGTAAAGGGCCATGGAATTAATGTTAACTCTATATACCTTGGGCTGACCAACACCGAATATACCCGTTCAAGAATGAATGTGGATTTTGATGATATAATGCAGCCTGATGAGGTAGCGAAGGTGGTAATGTTTTTAGCTTCAGACGAGGCAGCTCCAATTACTGGTGCAGCTATTGATGTCTTTGGCAAGAAAAACTAAGGGTGGAGGTGTAAAAACCAATGAAAATACTATTAAAAGGTGGCAAGGTGGTAAATAGTTAAGACCAAAAAGCAATCAGACACCCTTGTTTCACTATAAAAGTGGAATAAGGGTGTTTTAAAATTTGTCTATTTCATTGCTAAATATGACTGATGGGGAAATATGGAGAAAAACTAATTTGAATTTGATTTGCAGGATTCTCTTTTGACCATTTTAACTGGCAGTATGATTTGCTCAGGTGGCTTGTAAGGATTTTTTATCCTGGTTATAGTGGTGGCAGCAGCTTCCTTGCCTAACTCATAGCTTTGAGAGCTTATTGTGGTTAATGATGGTACAAGGTAACTAGAAATAGGTATATCATCAAAGCCAACTACAGATATTTCACCAGGTATTTTCAGTCCATGATTATGTATGGACTTTATTGCCCCAATGGCCAGGGTGTCGTTTAAAGTAAATACACCATCTGGCTTTTCTTTCAAAGCTAGCAGCTTAGACATTGCTTCATAACCACTATAGATTGAACCATAGTCACCTTGAACAATGCAATCAGGTTCTAATTGGATGTGATAATTCTCCAATTCCTTGACAAAGGCACCATAGCGCCTTTTGGTATATGGGTTTCGAGGAGGACCAGTTATAACAGCCATTTTCTTTGCACCTGCTTCTAAGAGAGCCTGACATGCAAGCCTCCCTCCCAGGGTATCATCAACTAAAACTGAGTCGTAACCTGAGTCAAGATCAACATTGTAATTAACAAAGGTGACGGGCAAATCCCTTTGGGGCCCAAGGACATTTACAATGTCTTTGACGTTAAGTGATCCTGCCATGATGATACCATCTACCATTTTTTTGACAAAGGTTTTTATTAATTCATATTCTAGATGGCTATCGCCCAAGGAATTACCTATTACAAGATGATAACCATTTTTTCGCATAGTTTCTTCACAGCCTTCTGCTAGCTGAGCAAAGAAAGTATTGTTTAAATTTGGTGTAATCAATCCTATCATGTTGGTTTTACCAGTAGTTAATCCCTGGGCAAAGGGATTAGGAGTGTAAGATAACTCCTTGACTATTTCCAAAACCCTTTTCCGAGTTTGTGCTTTAACCAAATCTGGCTTGGTTAGGGCCCTTGACACAGTGGAAGGAGATACTCCTGCAATTTTTGCTACATCAGATATTTTAATACTCAACTAATCACACCTCTTTAAAAAGGAAGTTATTTATTAATACTTATCTTAAACACATCAAGGCCTGCTTCCTTAATGGCTTCATTTAAAGTTGGATGGGCCTGAACTGATGACATATCTACAACTATGGTACCATTATTATCAATATTAATTCCCACATTGTCTAGATTTAAACTTGCTGTATTAGGCTTCCTGCCAGTGGCAACTAAAACATGGTGAGTTTCTATCGTAAGTATCTGTTGTTTGTTGTTTTCTGCATTTATGTGACATATTCCTTCCATATTTGAAATTTCTTTAATCTTTGTAGCTTTGTAGACCTTATAGTGTCTTGGCAGGGATATACCCCCTATTTGTTTTGCAACAAAACTCACCTGCTTTCGTTTGCGTTTGAAAACGTTTTCATTTAATTGCATGGTTCTTTCTATGTTTTGCCAGATTTCTGCCAGGTTTCATGAATTTAATAATACTTATTTATTAAGGCACTTCAAAAAAATTAAACTCAAATCCATTGTAACTCAATAATTATTATAGCATTAAAAAATAAAATTAGAAATTAAATTTAAAAAATTTAAAAAATATTGCTTAATTTAGCAGGAATACTGGCTAATGAGCAGAATACACACTTTATGAAACCCATTTCATAAAGTGTAGTTGCTTTCTAATTATCAATGTAGAGGAGGAGATAGATTTGAGTTTTGCAAAGATCCCACATACTGTCCAGGAATTAGTGGGCAGCTTAAAAAATACCCAGCTAAAGCTTAAATTTTCGGCAGGCATCTGGTTTTTCACAGGTGGAGGAAATAGATTTCACTCCATATATGGAGAAGAACTGTCTATCGAGGCAAGGTTAGAAAAATATCTTAAGCTTAAGCCATATGGCTTAGAAGGTATTGAGGCCCACTATCCCAATGAAATTAATGAAGAGAACATGCAGTTATATAAAGACTTTTGTAAATCAACAGGCATGAAGTTAGTAACTATAGTGCCAAATCTCTTTTATGAGGAGCAGTTCAAATATGGGTCACTATCTTCCCCAATTGAAGCTGCTCGTGATGCGGCAATTGCCCGTGTCAAAGAAACGCTAGAGTTAAACAAGGATTTTGGCACTGAGTTCATGGTGCTGTGGCCTGGAATTGATGGTTATGAAAATAACTTTGGTGTAGATTTTATCGAAATGCGGTATCGATTTGCAAAGGGGTTAGCAGCTGCAATGGATCAGGTTCCAGGAGTTAAGGCTGCCATTGAACCAAAACCATACGAGCCCAGGGGAAGAATAATTTATGGAACTACACCCGAAGGGATTCTCTTGTCTGAAAAGGTAGAAAAGCTAATGGAGAATCCGGTAAATAGAGAAATCCTATCTAAAGGTGAGAGTCTGGTTGGTCTAAATCCGGAAATCGGGCATGTGCTAATGGGATATGAGGATTTACCATATGCATTAAGTTTACCATTAGAATATGGGAAGCTTATGCACACTCACTGGAACAGTCAACCCCTTGGTAACTATGATCAAGACTTAAATGTTGGTGTCATTGCTCCAGAACAGGCAGAGGCGGCTCTATATACTCTAAAAATGTATCAGTATGATGGTTGGTTTGGTATTGATATTAATCCAGAACGAATGCCTGTTGAAAGGGCTATATTAAATAATATTGATGCAATTAAAGCAATGAATGACAGAATTAATAATTTAGATCATGAACTAATCATGAACTGTGCACAAAACCCTGATGAATATGCTGGTTATTTAGAAGCATTGTTAATACGTGCTAGAGCTTCAAGGACAGACAATTTAAGTCCATTCCCGAAGAAAATATAATGCTTAAAGTGGTGAATGATAAATGTCATATTTATTAGGAATAGATACAGGCACATCTGGAACCAAAGGTGTCTTGATGGATTTGGACGGTTCAGTTGTGTCGGCAGCAAGTGTTGAATACCTGTTAAGCCAGCCTAGGGCAGGCTGGGCTGAACAGGATCCACAATTGTGGTGGGATGCAGCCGTGAAAATCATCAGGCTTATCTGTGAAAAAACAAGCATTCATGGAAACAAGATAGCAGCAGTAGGTTTGTCTGGACAAATGCATGGTGCAGTTGCAATAAATGGATATGGTGATGTGATTCGGCCAGCCATTTTATGGTGTGATCAAAGAACTGAAGCAGAATGTTCCTGGATTGATCAACAGGTTGGGCCAAAGAACCTGTATGATTGGACTGGAAATCCAGCACTGCCCGGGTTTACGGCTCCTAAAATACTCTGGCTGCGAAACCATGAGCCTAAGACCTATGAAAAAATAAGGCATATATTACTGCCAAAGGATTATATACGTTTTCGTTTAACAGGAGAATTGGCTACTGAGGTTTCTGATGCTTCTGGGACTTTACTGCTGGATGTTAAGAATAGAAGATGGTCAGAGGATATGCTTGGTTCACTAGGAATTCCCTTATCATGGATGCCGCCTGTATTTGAATCGCCACACATATCTGGAAGAGTAAACAGGGAGACTGCCAAAATTACTGGACTCCTGGAAGGCACCCCTGTTGTAGGGGGGGCTGGTGATCAGGCCGCTGGTGCTGTAGGAACTGGAATTGTAAATGAGGGGTGTTTATCAGTGTCACTTGGCACCTCAGGAGTTGTTTTTGCAGCCATTGACAAACCCCGGATTGAAACCAACAGCAGTTTGCATACATTTTGCCATGCAGCACCTGACAAATGGCATAAAATGGGCGTTATGCTGTCAGCTGGTGCTTCTATGCAGTGGTTTAGGAATCATTTTAGCAGTTCAGAAGATTATGAAACTCTTGTTAGCGGTGCTAATGGAATAAGTCCTGGATCAGAAGGGCTAGTGTTTTTGCCATATCTCCTTGGGGAAAGAACACCGTATCCTGATCCATCTATACGGGGAGCGTTTATAGGATTAACCATGAGGCATGAAAAATCTCACCTTGTTAGGGCAGTTATGGAAGGAGTAAGCTTTGGCTTAAAGGACTCATTGAAATTACTTCAAAAAGAAGGCATCATGACCAAAGAAGTAAGGGTTACTGGTGGAGGAGCAAAGAGCTCCCTGTGGCAGGAGATTTTAGCCAGCATCTTCAACCACACAATTGCTACCGTTAATACAACAGAAGGGCCTGCATATGGTGCAGCCATCCTTGCTGGAGTTGGCTGTGGTGTATATGACAGTGTGGAATCAGGCTGTAAGTTAATCATTAAAGTTAATGCTGAGAAAACTCCTGATGAAAAGACTGTGGATGTCTATGAGAAATATTATGAGGTTTATAAATCCCTGTACCCTTTAATGAAGGATACAATGGATACCTTGACCAGATTGGCCTAGAGTGAATCATCTTGATATGGGGGTTATGTAATGTTTGATGCTAGAGAATATGAAAGTATTAGAAAAGACTTTTTAAATAGTGAAGATATGGGCTTGACAGTAGTAAAAGATGTGCAAAAACTTACCCGTAAAGGCAATGAAATTACCTTTATTTGTCAAGGCAAGGACTACAGAAAAGACTTAATGGAAGCCTTATTTGTGCAGGAAGATTCGGCCTTGGTTTCTGAAGGCACCACTACTACCATGACAGTTAAGCTTAAGATCTGTACACCATCTATTGTTAGGGTTCAGCTAGCAGAAGGTGAAAATGTTCCTGAAAATGCCACACCAATGGTCATAAATGACTTTAAAGACCCTGTTGAATTTGAATTGTTTGAAGATGAAGTGAATGCGGAGATAAAGACAAGGTCGTTAAGAATTGTTGTTCGAAAGTCTCCCTGGAATTTAAGCATATTTGATATCCGGGGAAGGCTTTTGTATAAACAATATACTGAAGACACCCATTCCATTTCACATATCGTTAAGGAGCAGGGAGAACAATGGAAGGATTCTTATTGTGGTTTTGAGTGTTTTCCCTTTGGAATAGCTATGAACTTTGAAACAGGTGAAAAGTATGTAACTAACGCGGCTGTCTTGGACCACAAAGAACACTTTTATGGCTTTGGAGAGAAGTTTGGACCTTTAGATAAGCTGGGTCATGAGGTAACTCTATGGCATGTGGATGCTCTTTCAGTTTCCACTGCCAAATCATATAAAAATATTCCCTTTTATATGAGTACCAACGGGTATGGGATATTTATAAACTCTGGAGCAAAAACAAAGTACTTAATGGGCAGCTATCATTACAAGACCCATTCTTTTATAGTTATGGAAGAAACCCTGGACTTCTATTTTATAGCAGGAGAAACCTTTAAAGACATTCTGCCTCAATACACTGACATTACTGGCAAACCGCCTATGCTGCCAAAATGGTCCTTTGGCTTGTGGCTTAGTAAAAATAGCTACCGTACACGAGCGGAAGTGCTTGAGGCTGTGGAGTTAATGCGTCAAAAGGAGATTCCCTGTGATGTGATACATATTGATGTTAGTTGGTTCAAGGAAGAGTGGCAGTGTGACTATGAGTTTGATGAGGTTAATTTTCCTAATCCAAAAGAGATGATTGAGATATTAAAGGAAAAGGGGTTTAGGCTTTCTCTATGGCAGCTGCCCTATATTAAACAGGAAAACAAGATATACAAAGAGGCTGCTGAAGAGGGATACTTTGCAAAGAATAGGGATGGCAGTCCAGCAGTGTACAACACTTATTCAATTATTGATTTCAGCAATCCCGAGGCAGTCAAATGGTACAAAAACCTTTTACGCAAGCTTTTTAATCTAGGGGTATCTGTGATTAAAACCGACTTTGGTGAGAGTGCCGTTGAAGATGCTGTTTACCATGGATATGATGGAAAGATAATGCACAATCTTTATCCGCTAATTTATAACCAGGCTGCCTATGAGACTACAAAGGAGGAAACTGGTGATGGAATAGTGTGGGGTAGATCTGCCTATGCAGGTTCACAACGGTATCCGCTGAACTGGGGTGGAGATGCTGGGACAGATTTCCACGGTTTATACCATTCCTTGAGGGGAGGCCTGAGTCTAGGAATGTCAGGATTTCCCTTTTGGAGCCATGACATAGGAGGCTACTTCTGTGAAGTAGAGCCTGAGGTCTATATACGCTGGGCTCAGGTAGGCCTG
>JAGXSK010000024.1 GCA_018333845.1 Clostridia bacterium
CCATAGGGGTGGTACCATTTTGCATACAGCCAGGTGCGAAGAGTTTTTGTATCCTGAAGGAAGAGCGAAGGCTGTAGAACAGATTAAAAAAGCAGGCATAGACGGCCTAGTAGTCATTGGCGGTGATGGCTCCTACAGGGGAGCTTTAGAATTGGCGAGGTTAGGTATCCCTACAATTGGGGTGCCTGGTACAATAGATAATGATATTGCCTGTACTGATGCTACCATTGGTCTAGATACAGCTGTCAATACAGTTGTGGATGCTATAAACAAGGTAAGAGATACTGCTACTTCCCATGAGCGGGTTTTTATTATTGAAGTAATGGGCAGAAACAGGGGAGATATAGCACTTCTGGCTGGAATAGCTGGTGGGGCAGAATCCATTTTAATTCCTGAGGTTTCCTTAAATATAAAATCGGTAGCTGAAAAAATTGAAAGGGGAAGAAAAAGGGGCAAGTTACATAGTATAATTATTCTTGCAGAAGGTGTAGGAAGTGCCATAGATGTGGGTAAAGAAATTACTGCATTAACTAACCTGGAAACAAGGTATGCCATTTTAGGGCATATTCAACGCGGAGGATCCCCTACAGCTTATGATAGGATGCTGGCGAGCAGATTAGGTTCAGAGGCTGTGAATCTGCTGCTTAAAGGGGAAAGTGCAAAAGCAGTAGGTATTGAAGCAAACAAAATAGTCAACTATGATATAGAATATGTTTTAAAGCAAAAAAAACCCATAAATCTTGAGTTGGTTAATTTAGCTGGCATCCTTGCAATATAAGGAATATAAGGCAACAAGGAGGTAATTATTTTATGAGACACACTAAAATTGTATGTACCATAGGTCCTGCTAGCGAGAATATTCAAACTTTAAAAGAAATGATTCAATCGGGAATGACTGTTGCACGATTGAATTTTTCCCATGGATCCCATGAGGAACATGAAAATAGGATAAAGCTAGTTAGACAAGCGGCCAAGGAAGTAGGCAGAATAGTGGCAATTATGCTGGATACAAAAGGTCCAGAAATAAGAACAGGTTTAATTGAAGGGGATAAAATAACCCTTAGTGAGGGGAATAGCATAATTTTAACTGCTGAACAAGTTATGGGTACCCCTGAAAAAATATCAGTAACCTATGAAGGCATTCATAAGGATGTTGAGCCTGGCAACAAAATACTCTTGGATGATGGGCTGATTGAGCTGCTAGTAAAGAAGGTAGTAGGCACTGAAGTTCATTGTGAAATATTAAATGGAGGAGAGCTATCAAACCGTAAGGGAGTTAATATTCCAGGTGTTCATGTGAATCTTCCCGCCATTACTGAAAAAGATGTAAAGGACATAGTTTTTGGCATAGAGCAAGAGGTTGATTTCATTGCAGCTTCTTTTATTAGGGCAGCTTCAGATGTTTTGGAGATAAGAAGAATTCTAGAAGAACATGAAGCTGATATTCACATTATTTCAAAGATAGAGAACCAGGCCGGTGTAAGCAACATAGATGAGATTCTGGCTGTTTCAGATGGAATTATGGTTGCACGTGGTGATCTTGGGGTTGAAATACCATCGGAGGAGGTACCCCTTGTCCAAAAAACATTAATTGAAAAGTGCAACAAGGCTGGCAAACCTGTAATTACCGCAACCCAGATGCTTGATTCCATGATAAGAAACCCTAGACCAACAAGGGCAGAAGCTAATGACGTGGCCAATGCCATTTTTGACGGAAGTGATGCTGTTATGCTATCTGGGGAGACTGCAGCTGGCAAATATCCTGTCCAATCAGTTAAGACAATGGCTAGAATTGCAGAAAGAACAGAAACTGCATTAAAATACGAAGAGATATTAGGCAAAAAGGAAATGCTTCCCCAAAAAACAGTAACTGATGCAATTAGTTATGCTACATGCAATATAGCGCTGGAGCTGGATGCTGCTGCAATTATAACTCCTACAGCTTCAGGCTTCACAGCTAGAATGGTTTCCAAATATAAACCCAGGGCAAAAATTATAGCAGCGACCCCTTATTTAAAAGTTGCAAAAAAAATGTGTCTGGTATGGGCTGTTCACCCTGTGCTGGTTAGAAAAACAGATGGTACTGATGAAATGATTACTGAAGGTGTGCAAAGAACTCTAGAAGCCGGGCTAATATCCCTTGGTGATCTGGTTGTAATAACAGCTGGTGTTCCAGTAGGTGTTCCAGGGACAACAAACTTGTTAAAGGTACATATTGTCGGTGAGATTGTTGCTAGAGGTACAGGAATAGGAAATAGAATTGTCACAGGCAAGATCAGAAAGGTTTCATCTGGTGAGGAGGCTGTCAGTAAAATATCTCATGGTGATATACTAGTTACCCATGGTACTGATAAAGAATATGTGCCGGCAATGGAGAAGGCAGTAGCAATTATTACAGAAGAAGGTGGAATTACTTCACATGCTGCAGTTGTGGGAATAAGCATAAATGTTCCTGTTATAGTTGGTTGTGAAGACGCAATGAAGGTACTGGATGAAAACTCTACTGTAACAATAGATGCTGCAAGGGGAATAGTGTACAGAGGTGTAACCAAAGCCCTATAACCGACCAGGGGGACGGTCCCCCTGGCTAGTCTTTTAGCCAATAAGACAAAATAGACTCAAAAATATAACATCTAAGCTTCATTTTCCGCAAAAAAACGAGACTTTAATCAGAGGTGCAACTAATGAGTAAAAAAGTAGGCATTACTGATACAACATTAAGAGACGGGCATCAATCCCTTTTAGCAACAAGAATGAAAATAGAGCATATGCTGCCTATTGCGGAAAAATTAGAAGAGGTGGGCTATCATTCCCTGGAAGTGTGGGGAGGAGCTACCTTTGATACATGTATGCGTTTTTTAAATGAAGACCCATGGGAGAGGTTAAGAAAATTCAGGAAGGTATTTAAAAAGGCAAAATTACAGATGCTGCTGAGGGGGCAGAACCTGGTTGGGTACAAGCATTATCCAGATGATATTGCAGAGCTTTTTGTGAAGAAATCAGTTGAAAACGGCATTGATATTTTTAGAATTTTTGATGCATTAAATGACCCTAGAAATATGGAAAAAACAATTGAAGCAGCTAAAAAGGAAAATGCCCATGTTCAGGGAACCTTATCATATACCATTAGTCCCTTCCATGAAGTTAACAATTTTGTAGGGCTGGGCAAAATTTTAAAGGAAATGGGCTCTGACAGTATCTGCGTTAAGGACATGGCAGGCTTATTATCACCTTCAAAAGCTTATGAGCTAGTTAAAAGGCTCAAGGAAGAGGTTGGGCTTCCAGTTCAGCTTCACTGCCACTATACAAGTGGAATGGCATCCATGGCATACTTAAAAGCAGTAGAAGCTGGAGTTGACGTAATAGACTGTGCCATTTCTAGTCTTGCCATGGGCACATCCCAGCCAGCAACTGAAACAATGGTAGCAGCTCTTAGGGATACAGAATATGATACAGGTCTGGATCTGGGGTTGTTATCAGAAATAGCAGAATACTTTAAAGAGATTAGAAAAGAATATAAGGAATTTGACATGGCCGGCAATGGGGTTGATACTAATGTTCTGCGCTATCAAATACCAGGGGGAATGCTCTCAAACTTCTATTCCCAGCTTGCCCAACAAAATGCCCTTGATAAATTAAAAGATGTTCTTGATGAGGTTCCAAGGGTTAGAGAAGACTTTGGATTTCCTCCCCTAGTTACACCATCCAGCCAAATAGTGGGCAGCCAGGCAGTTTTGAATGTTTTAGTAGGAGAAAGATACAAGATGGCTACAAATGAAGTAAAGGCATATCTTAAAGGAGCATATGGAAGACCGCCGGCACCAATTAACGAAGAAGTGCGCAAGAAAGTAATAGGTGATGAAGAAGTTATAGATTTTAGGCCAGCTGATCTTTTAGAGCCAGGCATAGAACAGGCAAGAAAGGACATTGCGCCTTATATGGAAAAGGAAGAGGATATCTTATCCTATGCCATATTCCCAAATGTAGCCAAACCTTTTTTGGAAAAAAGAATGGCAGAAAAAATCAAGGTTGACTTTAACATTGCCATGGAAGGTCCAAGAAATGGAGAAAGTTCATATCATCCAGTATAAGATTATTATAAAAAGCGGGTGAAAAAATGACCACTGTAACTTATAAATTTAGTAATATCAATATTAGTAAAGGAGCAATGCTTTTAGCCCTGACTGATAACAGGGAGGATGAAGAACAGATTAAAAATCTTATACGCAGCCAAAACTATAAGTGTGGCGTTACTGAAATAGGGGCCCCGCTAAAGGAATTTAAAGAGAAACTCATGAAGTCAGTGGTAGCCACGGCCTTAAACTGTAATATTATTGGGAATACAGATGTAGAAATTCATGCTGTAGTTCATGCGGCTTTAGAAGCTGTCCATGGAATACTCATAGCCTCCCTGGCTAATCCTAGTGTAATAGTAAAAACCGGTATTGTTTCTGATGACAAATGGATAGCAGTTGCAATGTATGGTTCCACTGCACTGCACATCAAGTCAAATCATGAAAGGGCTGGTATGGGAATAATGCATTTGCCAAATAGTAAAAAAGAATAATCCAGCTTTATAAATATTATAAAAGTTTTAAAATTGAAGCAGGAATTTTCAAATTATTGTTGAATAGCATTATTATAGGTTATACAAAGAAACCGAATAAGCTGTGGCGAGGATATAAGCATATCCTTAGTGATTGAGAGTATGAGAGAAGCCTTTTATTCAGGGTAATGCCCTGTATTAAAGGGCTTTTGTGTTTCCTGCATGAAGGGATGTTTCCTGGGAGATTACCAAATGGCAGAAAAAATTTTACATGAGGAGTGAAATTCATGAAACAAATGACATCCATGGAAAGAGTAATGGCAGTAATAAAGGGAGAAGAAGTAGATAAGGTACCATATATTTTATGTTCAAGAGAATTTGGCATGAAATACTATGGAAAAGATTTATCAGAAGCCTACAAAGATTCAGATATTTATATAG
>JAGXSK010000025.1 GCA_018333845.1 Clostridia bacterium
CGAGGAGAAAAGTAGAATGATTGATAAATCACAACCACTTCCCTTACACTATCAAATTACAATGGATTTAAGAAACAAAATAAGAGAGGGCTACTGGAGCGTTGGTGATCTGTTCCCTACTGACAAAGACTTGATGGAACAGTATGGTGTTAGCAGCACCACTATTCGTCGTGCTGTTTCTGAGCTGGTTAATGAAGGTTGGCTTAAAAGACAACCTGGGAAAGGAACCTTTGTTACAAAGGAATTTGTGGAAACAGTAGACGATGGCTTAAGGGGTTTTTTTGAAGAGGTTAAAGCAAAAGGCATGACACCTACTGCAGATGTATTAAGCTTGAATTCCTTATTGGTAGATGAAAATATTTGTGAACATATTCCTGGACTTCAGGTTTTCAAGGATAGTAAGGTTTTTGTAATAGAAAAGGTTCATAGGATTGATGGAAATCCCGTTACCTATGTGAAAAGCTATTGGCCTTATGATATAGGCAGTAAAATTGCTGAGTTTGATTTGTCACTGAGGGGTATGTACGAAGTACTGGAAGTAGAATTGAAGATTTCACTGGAAAAGGCTGAGCAGTTGATTAGTTCAAAAATTGCAGATGAAAAGGAAGCAAAAGCCCTTGAAGTTTTAGAAAAATCTCCTGTATTGTTAATGGAGAGGGTTGCTTATGCACAGGGAATACCAGTAGAGTTTTCTCATAACGTATATCGTGCAGATAGATATAGATATCGACTTGTTCTTGAAAGGAATCAACCTAAAAACGGTGGTATTGTTTTAGATAAATAAAAATATTTTTTATTTATCTAAGAACCTTTAAGTCAATAAGGCTTAAAGGTTCTTAGCATTTTATCATGGATTAAAAGGAAACTATACTATTTAAGAAGATTATTACAGGAGTTTACCAGGTGATCACTTGTATACTTGATATTGTTAATGGCTTCTGCAATTTCCCCCATGGCTATTTTTTCTTCCATGGAGGAGGAAGCAATACTTTCTATATTCTCCTTGTTTAATCTAATTTCTTGAGATAGCTCTTGCAGAAGGGGAACAATATTTTGAACAACTTTTTGAATATTAATAATATGAGCTTTAATCCTATCAATAGAAGCATGACTCTCATTTGCTAGTTTTCTTATCTCTTGTGCCACAACTCCAAAGCCCCTGCCTTGGTCACCAGCACGGGCAGCCTCAATAGCTGCATTTAAAGCAAGCAGGTTCGTTTGGTCAGAAATCTTTTTAATGGTCTCTACCACATCACCAATATTATTGGTAGCATCAGATAGTACTTTTGAAGTATCTACAATTGAAACTACCTTGGTGGATTCAACACTCATTTTTTTACTTAAAGAGTCTACTGTGCAGGATGTTGTTTCAATTGATGCGTTCATTTCCTGGGTGACAGCAACTATTTGTTGAATTTCAGAATTTAATCGTTGGGATATTTGTGCTACTTCATTAGAAAAATACTGATAATTTATATGATAAACTGTCTTCATTAGGTTTTTTGTGCTCTCAAAAGTAGCAACCCTTCTGGCAGGAATAATTAAAGCCTTCTCTTGAATATGGCCAGCATAATGGGTTAATAGGTACCCACCAGGTCCTACAATAGTATCAGAACCCAATATGTATTTACTATTTGAAATAGCTTTAATAACTTTATCAGAAGGCAGCTCATTGTAGGCTACTACATCATAACTAATATGATCCAAATTATTTTCTTTACAGTATTCTATGATTTTTTCTCCCTGGGCTTTATTGTTATTAAAGACAATTACCTTTTCTCCATGAGGAATTTTTGCAACTTGTACGTAAAAATACGAATCAGGAACCAATTCCAGGCTAACAATCTTTTCCATGGGTAGTTTTTGAGCTGCTTCCTTGACACGAGTAGGAAGGGCAACAAATAAATCTGCCATGGAGCCATTTGATACAGCTGATAATGCCATGGCCCTGGCATTAACTTCATTTGGAAAGATCTCTTTTACTACATTTAATAGCTCCTGGGCAACAGTTTCTGTACTACCAACAGTAATTATCCTAATTTTATTATCCATTTAATTCGCTCCTTACAGCCTCTTATATTTTAATATCATTGGACTTATAAGTACTTTTTATAGAAATATAATATCAAATTATCAGCAGAATTGCTAGTATTTGGCATGAAATAAGCTAATAGTAAAAAAATTGCTAAAAAAGGTAATATCCTAAGGATATTTGTAAAATATAGAGGATATTTCTTAGAAATGGATAATATTCTTTTTGAAATACAGATAAAAGACTAATCGTTTTCTAATAGTTAAATGCGGAGGGGATATGGGCATGTCAGGAAGGTTTATTGTAGCTGGGGTTTTGTTGGTTCAACTACCTACCATTGCCGTAATAATGTTTTTACGTCCACAGAATTGGGAAATGGCTTTTCTAGGAATGATAATTGCAGTTGCTTTTTCAGGTACCCTTTTTTGGTATAATTTTTTAAAACCAACCTTAGATGTAATAGAAGCTCAAAATAAGATATTATCTGGAGATTTAACAGTTAAAAAGCCTTTAAAAAAGGGAATTGCTTCATCTGTTGCAGATGTTTTTTTTAAACTACTATCAGAATTGAAAATCTTATTAGCTGGAACCTCAGGCACTGGACAGACAATGATATTTTCAGCTCGGCAACTTGCAAAGAGTGCTGAGAGAGTTAAGCAGTCGGTAGAAGAAGTGGCATCAGCAATAAATGAAATTGCTGTAGGCAATAATAATGTTGTGAAATACGTTGAAGATACTTATATGCAGCTTAAAACAATTGAAGCTCAAATGAAAAATGTGGCTGATGTTGGTCAAAATCTAAAAGACCATGCTTTAGGAAGCCAGTCTGCTGTAAATGAAGGAAAAGAAGCACTATATAAGCATGACTTACGACTTCAGGAAAATATCCAGGCAAACCGAGAAGCAAAGGAATCTGTTGAGCAGTTAGCAAATCATTCCAAGCAAATTGTCTCAATAGTTAATACCATCACTAGTGTTGCAGAACAGACAACCTTGCTTGCATTAAATGCTTCAATAGAAGCAGCTAGAGCAGGAGAGTCAGGCAGGGGATTTTCTGTAGTGGCAAATGAGGTAGGAAAATTGGCAGAAAACTCAAACAAAGCAGCAGGTGAAATAAGAAACCTTTTGCAAGAAATAAATAACTTAGTAATAGCTGTAAAGAAAAAGACAGATGCTAGTGAGAATTCTCTGGAGATTCAGAAGAATTGTGCTCAGGAAGTTAATAGGATTTTTGAAAGCATATTTCAACATACTGAAAAAACATTTAATAGTGTTAATAATATTATTTCAGGAAATAATTCTTTAAATAATGCAATAGACAGAATAACCAATGCCATGGATCAGGTTCTCAACACAACTCAACAGTCAGCGGCAACATCTGAGGAAGTAAGTGCTGCTGCTGTGCAACAGACAAACAGTGCAGCAGAAATAGCAGAGGCAACATCAAATTTAGTCCGACTTGTGGAAAGACTCAAGGGTCATACAGATAGATATAAGATTCCAAAAGTTGGATATTTAAATTGGACTAGTGAAATTGCTACAGCACATGTTTTCAAGCATTGGCTTCATATGACAAAGGGGTTAGATATTATACTAGTAGAAGTAGAAGGCAACGCAATAAGTGAGATGTATTTGGCTTTGGCCACAGGTGAGTTTGATTCAACAGTTTCATGTTGGACACCAAATATGCATGATATTTATGTTAACGATTACAAGGAAAAACTTAGTATTCTAGGGGCAAATCTCTCTGGAGCGAAAACGGGATTAGTGGTTCCAGACTATGCAGCTTTAAAAAGTATAACTGAATTAAATGCAAATAAAGAGAGATTCCATAGCACTATATATGCTATTGAAAAGGAAGCCGGTGTTAGCAAACAAGCTGAAGATGCCATAAAAAAATACTCACTGGATTTTAAGATTAATTATGGGGATAATAGTTCAGTATATAATAGAATAGAACAAGCTTTTAATGAAAGGAAATGGGTAGTAGTGACTGGTTGGATACCTGAGGTTATGTTCAGCAGATGGCCTCTTAAGTTCCTTGAAGATCCACTTGGGACTTTTGGAGGAGATAAAAATATCTTAAATATTGCCAGGAATGGGCTAGAAGATGATTATGCAATTCTGTATGAGGCTTTACGAAACTTCAAGTGGTCCCTAGAAGATGTTACCAAGGTTATGAAACTGATGAATGATGGGTATAGTCCTGATGAAGCTGCCAGCTTATTTATAAAACAAAATCCCTATTTCATTAAGAATTAAGGTATAATATTTATACAATAAATGGTTACAGATTACAGGGGTGGGGATAAAATGGAGCAGAATAGAGATTCTTTGGATTTATTAGTACTGCTTTTTCAAAACATTAATAATCTTGGTCAAATAGCTAAAGAGGTCAACCAAAACAGCGAGCTTGTCGCCAAGTCTTTAAAAGACCTTGAAGTGTATTACCAGGATTTAATAAAGAGTATACAAGGCTTAAATCAGGAAAAGTCCGCTCTCTTATGTCAATTGGATAAGGTTAAAATGGATATTGATTTGCTGGAGAAGGAAAAAAAGGAACTTGAAAAAGCTTTTGCAAATGAACATGAAAGGGTTATCGAACTGCAGCGAAAAAAGTATGAGGCAATGGTTGAGCTTAGAAGAGCTCAAAGGGAATTAGACAAGATCAATGATGATTTAGATATTGCCAGAAGAATTTAATAGTTATTCCTCTACATGACAACAGCAGGAGATTAAAGTCAAATGGTGAATTAACGGTGATTGAATTTTGAAAAAGGAGTTGTGAAAAATGTATACAGAATTAGTTAATGACCATTTCCAGAATCCACGCAATCAAGGCTTTATTGAAGAACCTGATGTAATAGGAGAAGTTAGCAATCAAAACCTGGGGGATTCAATAACCCTTTACTTAAAAATCAAGGATAATATTATTACTGATATTAAGTATGAGATATTTGGATGTCCAGCAGCAATTGCGACTGCTTCAATGCTAACTGAGCTAGTGAAGGGTAAAAGCTTAGAAGAAGCATTAAAGGTTACAAAGGAAGATGTTGCCGAAGCATTGGGAGGATTACCAGAAAGAAAGATGGAGTGTTCTACGGTAAGTGTCCAGGCACTGAGAGAAGCTATTGAAGAATACAAAGCAGCCAAAAACTAGCAAAAATATGGTGCATGGCTACAGGCCATGCACTCCCTATTACCAGGCAATTTAAGTTAAAGCTATAATCTTTTGTAATGTCCTATCTCTCATTTCATTGATCTTTGAGAAGTCCATGGCAGGTACATAATACTCTTCAAGTTTATCATGGATTCTTTTAGCCCTGGCTATATAATTTATGGCCCTGTTTATAGAATTCCAGAACCTTTCTCTACATTCGGAAACCTCCTTATCATAATCAGAAAGCCTGCTGATTATCGTTCCTGCAGTTAGGTCAATTTCAACTATATCTGCCATAAAGCTATCCAGGATATAATCATTAGGGAAGGGGTTAATTACACCAGTTTTCAGCTTGGGAATGTTGACACCAGAAAATTTTGTAGGATCAAAGGATGATCTAAAAACCTCTGTGTAGAGACCATAACCTTTAGCTTCAGTAATTATCCTTTGTATAATGGCTGATTTTCCAGTCCCAGGTTCTCCTCTGAGCACAACAACCTTCTTGCAGTTCTGGAGAATAGACGGCCACTGATTAACCAGGCCCATTGGAGTTGTTGCACCTGCAAACAGTTCTCTAGAGGTTTGATAGTCTTCGTATTGACGTTGTATATTTGTAAATATCTCTTCAATTATTTGATGGGTAATTTTATTGATGGTTCTAAAATCTAGACTCTCAGTTATATAGCTTGCCCATTCATCATGAATTATCTTAGCTTCTTTTAATGATGAATAGGCTGTCTGGAAGCAACGGCTAACCTTTTTAAAGGTGTTAAGAATGGGCGCTTTATTTTTAACCAATTGAGCTTCATTCCAATGATCTCCAAGATGGATAATCTCGTCAACTGCTCCAGGGGTTTTCGGGTCTACAACATGGGGAGCGGTGCCATCCAGCAAGCATACCCCGAGTTTTGTAATAACTACACCATCTAGAGAATTATTATCACTGGAACACCAATGCTGTTCAATGTCATATCCCTTTTCGAGCATTGCATTTCCAATATACTTCATAAATGTTGACTTGCCTACACCAGGACCTCCTTTTATTACAAATATTCTTGAGGCGTCTTTTTGCTGTATTATGTTGTTGTAAAGAGAATAAAAACCTAAGCATGTATTACCACCAGCGAAAAAATTTCTTACTGTTCCATTACCCATAAATATTCCTCCTCGTATAATATGTTTTGTAAACCTAAACTTTAGAATTTCCAGTTAGAATTTTGTTCTTTGAAAAGTGAATAATCACTTTTACAGACTAAGGTTAGCCCGTTCACTTTACCCTTGACAGGGAGTGGTCCATAATGGTAGGCTCATTAGCCGCACAGACACCCCAAAGGGGAGGTGGCTGGCTAAGTCTGTGTAATCCATTATGGACAGAGGCTCACT